>JAFALX010000404.1 GCA_019234035.1 Candidatus Dormiibacterota bacterium
CAGCGCCGCCGCCCCGGGCCGCACGCGGAGAACATGCTCCGCGACATCGGCGTCGTTGCCGCAGGCCCGGTGGGAGGAGCCTAGACGTGCCCTTCCAGCCGGTCAAGTTCTATCAGACGGGGAGCTTCGTTGCCGGCAACCGCCTGCTCGATCCCGAAGAGCGCACCGTGCAGGCGGATGCCGGACGGTCCAACACGCTGACATCGGGACACCGCGCATGTCAGGGCTGTGGCGAGGCGCTGGGGGCGCGCTACGCGCTCGACGCGGCGATGCGGGCGACGCAGAACCGGCTCATCGCCGCCAACGCCACCGGCTGCCTCGAGGTGTTCTCGACCCCGTATCCCGAGACGTCGTGGCAGCTCCCCTGGATGCACTCGCTGTTCGGCAACGCCCCGGCGGTCGCGACGGGCATCGCCGCCGCGCTGCGCGTCAAGGGACGCGCCGACGTCCGCGTCGTCGGCCAGGCCGGTGACGGCGGCACGGTGGACATCGGACTCGGGTGCCTGTCCGGCATGTTCGAGCGCAACGACGACGTGCTCTTCATCTGCTACGACAACGAGGCGTACATGAACACCGGCGTGCAGCGCTCCGGCGCCACCCCGCCCGCGGCGCGAACCGCCACCACCGCGGCCGTGGGCAGCGAACCGGGCAACGTGTTCGGCACCGGCAAGTTCCTGCCGCTCATCGCCATGGCGCACGAGATTCCCTACGTGGCGACAGCGACGATCGCCGACCTGCACGACATCGAGTACAAGGTGGAGCGCGCCATGTCGATGCACGGCGCGCGGTATCTGCATCTGCTGGTCACGTGCCCGCTGGGGTGGGGCTGCGAGTCGTCGCAATCGATCGAGGTGGCGCGGCTCGCGACACAGTGCGGGCTCTTCCCGGTGTTCGAGGCCGAGCACGGCAGCGTCATCGCATCGACGAAGATCCGCAGACGGGTGTCTGTCGAGGAGTATCTGCGGCCGCAGAAGCGTTTTGCGCACCTCTTCGGCCCCGGTGGCAGGCCGGACGTCATTGCGCATCTGCAGCGCATCGCCGACCAGCGCATCGCGCGATTCGGCCTGATCGAGGGCGGTCACCTGGATAACGACGGCGCTCATGCGGAGACCAACGGCGCTGATGGCAGGCACGCGGGGGCCCGCTGATGGAGAAGCCGTTCGCGATCACCCTTGACGTGGGCTCGAGCCTGGCCAACAAGACCGGTTCCTGGCGGACAGAGCGGGCGGAATACGTGCATCGCATCCCGCCGTGTGCAGACGCGTGTCCGGCGGGCGAGAACGTGCAGCAGTGGCTGTATCGCGCCGAGGACGGCGGCTACGAGGCGGCGTGGCGCACGATCATGGAGGAGAATCCGCTGCCCGCGGTCATGGGCCGCGTCTGTTACCACCCGTGTGAAACCGCGTGCAACCGGACGCATCTGGACGCCGCCGTCGGCATCAACAGCGTCGAGCGCTTTCTCGGTGATGCGGCCATCGAACTTGGCTGGACCGTGCCTGAGCCCGCGCATCACAGCGGCAAGCGCGTGCTCGTCGTGGGCGCCGGTCCTTCAGGACTGTCGGCCGCGTATCACCTGCGCCGCGCCGGGCACGAGGTCACGATCCGCGACGCCGGCCCCGTCGCCGGCGGCATGATGCGGTTCGGCATCCCCCAGTACCGCCTCCCGCGCGACGTGCTCGACGCCGACGTGCGACGCATCGTCGACATGGGCGTCGAGCTCGAGCTCAACCACCACGTCGGCAACGTGCTCGAGGAGAAGAGCTCCGGCGGCTTCGACGCCGTGTTCCTCGCGGTCGGCGCCGGCATCGGCCGGCGCGCGTACATCCCGGCAGGAGACAGCGCGCGCATCCTCGACGCGGTGTCTGTGCTGCACAGCATGGAGACCGGCGAGCGCCCCCTGCTGGGCAGGCGAGTTGCCGTCTACGGTGGCGGCAACACCGCGATGGACGTCGCCCGCACCGCCAAGCGTCTCGGCGCCACCGACGCGGTGGTCGTCTACCGGCGCACGCGCGATCGCATGCCGGCGCACGACGTCGAGGTCGAGGAGGCGCTGGAGGAGGGCGTGCTGATGAAGTGGCTGTCCACGGTGAAGCACGCCGACCCCGGCACGCTCCTGCTGGAGCGGATGGAGCTCGACAGCACCGGCTTTCCACAGCCCACCGGCGAGTTCGAGGAGCTCGAGGCGGATTCGCTGATCCTGGCGCTCGGTCAGGAGGCCGACCTCGCCCTCCTCGACGGCGTGCCGGGCATCGCGGTCGAGGACGGCGTCGTCCGGGTCGATGCGACCATGATGACCGGCCACCCCGGCATCTTCGCGGGCGGCGACATGGTGCCCGCGGAACGCACCGTCACAGTTGGCGTCGGTCATGGCAAGAAGGCGGCGCGCCACATCGACGCCTGGCTGCGCGGCGCCACCTACGAACGCCCCCCGCGTCATCAGCTGGTCACGTTCGACATGCTCAACCCGTGGTACTACGCGGACGCGCCCGCGTCGGTGCGGCCGCAGCTCGACGTGGCGCGGCGGCGCTCGACCTTCGACGAGGTGGTCGGCGGCCTCGATTCCCGTACCGCGCTGTTCGAGGCGCGCCGCTGCCTCTCCTGCGGCAACTGCTTCGCCTGTGACAACTGCTACGGCGTGTGCCCGGACAACGCGGTGCGCAAGGTGCAGCCGGGCGAACCGTACGGCTACGCAATCGACCTCGACTTCTGCAAGGGGTGCGGCATGTGCGCCGCCGAGTGCCCGGCAGGGGCGATCGAGATGCTCCCGGAGACGGTATGAGCGCGGGCGAGACCACCATGACCCTGGCCGACCTGTCGCGGTCGGCGCCTCGAGCGGAACGGCTGTCGCTGGTCGACACGGCGTGGCTGCACATGGAGATGCCGACCAACCTGATGATGGTCGGCAGCATCGGCTTCTTTGACGAGCCGGTCCAACGCGAGCGGCTGCTGACGACGCTGCGCCGGCGCCTGCTGGTGCATCCACGATTCGTCGAGCGAGTCCAGAGCAGCCCGATGCGCGGTCCGCGGTGGGTTCCCGACGAGGGCTTCACGCTCGACGACCACGTGCACCGCACGGCGCTGCCGGCACCGGGCGGCGACGCCGAGCTGCGCGCGCTGCTCAGCGACCTCATGAGCCACCCGCTCGACATGATGCGGCCGCTCTGGGACATGCACCTCATCGAGGGCTACCAGGGCGGGGGCGTCCTCTTCACCCGCATCCACCACAGCATCGCCGACGGCACCGCGTTGATCCAGGTGCTGCTCGGGCTCACCGGCACCACGGCGGAGGAGTCGCTGCGAGCGCCGCGACGGCTGCCGCGCCATGCGCCCGGCGGCGGGATGCGGCTGCCGAGCCTGGATCCGCGCGACCTGGCCCGCGGCGTCGTGCAGGCCGGCGCGCAACTGTACACGCTGGCCCGGCTGACGGCACTGTTCCCGGATTCGTCCAGCCCGCTGCGTGGGGCGCTCGTGCGCAGCAAGCGCGTCGCCTGGATCGATCCGTATCCGCTGAGCAACCTGCGACGGCTGCGCCACGACACGCGCTACACGGTGAACGACGTCATGGTCGCGGCCGTGACCGGCGCGCTCCGGACGCACATCCGGCGCCGCCAGGGCACGGTCCCCGACTACATCCGCGCGCTGGTCCCCGTGGACATGCGCCCCGACCCCGCGGACGGCAGGATGGGCAACCAGTTCGGGCTCGTGTTCCTGGACATGCCGGTCGGCATCTCCAGCCGCGCGGACCGTCTCGACGCGATTCACGAGCGCATGGCTGAGGCGCGACACTCTGCGCAGCCATCGGTCGCGTTCGAGTTGCTGGGCGCCCTCGGCCTGACGCCGCAGATGTTCCAGCGCCAGGTGGTGCGCTTCTTCGGCTCCAAGGGCACCGCCGTGGTGACCAATGTGCGCGGCCCTGCCGAGGAGCTCTACCTCGCCGGCCGGAAGCTGCGCCGCCTGACCTTCTTCGTGCCGCAGTCCGCCGGACTCGGGGTCGGCATCAGCATCTTCACCTACGCAGGCCTCATCGAGATGGGCGTCATCGCCGATGCCGGTCTCGTCCCGGATCCCACCGGGATCGCTCGCGACATCACGACCGAGCTGCGCCACCTTGCCGGCGCCTAGCGTTCCGCAGCCTGCCTGCCATCGGTGAGAGATCCAGCGTTCACGCTGCTCGTATTCTCACCGGCGCCGTGCGGAGCATCGCTCATTGGTTTGTGACCGATGGCCCTGGCGACCCGGGGGCTGCGGCGCGACCACGGCGGCCGAGGGCCATGTCGGCCATCACCGTCTCCCGTCAGTCGTCGTCGGACGACACGTGCAACTGTCCAATGCGCACGAGATCCTCGTAGATCCGCGCCGCCAGCGCCGCGGTTGCGGCCGCGCTCATGATCGTGTCGAGGTCGCCGTCGAGCCGTTCCAGGATGGCGTCGGTCTCCTCGTCGCTGAGCGAGACGTGGAGTGAGTCAGCGGCGCGTTCCACATCCATGGCTCCGTACACCAGAGGGACCGTCAGCGTGCGATGTCGTTCGGCGTCCAGGGATGGTGCGGTCATCTGTCGATCAACTCCGTTCCGTGCTGTTCCACACTGTTATTTCGCGCTGCGCGCGCCGCACCGGCCAGGGTCGTTGGTCACGCGATACCGGGCCCCTTGTCCCCAACAGCGCCGGCAGCGCGGAACAGCGTGGCCGCCGTTGATCTCCGAGCGTGTGTCCTGCTGCGAGCGTCGTCCAGAGCCGAAGATTCCGACATTCACGCGCGACGTCCGGCGGTCAAGGAAATCCGCGGCATCCGCGGCGAGCCGCCCGCGGCGTCCGCGGGCGCGCCGCGAGTCCATCGCCGTCAGTCGTCGAGATCGAACGGGGCGTCCGAGGCGACAGCCAGCGCCGCGGCCAGCGTGACCGGGCACAGGGTCGCCTGGCCAGGCACGGCGTAGGGCTGGGCTCCCGCTCCGGACGCCGCAGGGGCGAGCCCATGGCCGGCGCACGGCAGGATGTCGCCGATTGCCACGCGGGGACAGGAGCCGTCGGGGAGCGGACCTGTGCACTGCTGCACTTGCGCGCCGGTCGCTTCGTCGATGATGCGCAGGGTTGTAGCGTTCATGCGAACCACTCTGCGGTCCGCGGAGCGCCGTCGCCAGTGCCGAAGGTCATCGCATCCGCCACACACAAAGCACCGCAGACCGGTGACATTCGGCCCACGGTGTCTTGGCTGGACGGGTAGCCCATCGCCGAGGCCTCCTCAGCGAACGTGCATCTCCACCGGCGGCGCCACGTGCGAGTCGTCGAACTCCCAGCGCAGCTGATTGTCGACGGCCACAACGCCGTCGAGCCCGGCGACCAGGTGGCCCATGGTCTCGGCTTCGCTGCGACGTTCGACACCGCCGCGCAGCAGAACCATGCCGCCCGCGACCGAAACGTCCACCGTGTCGCGTCCGATTCCCAGCCAGTGCGGCATCACACCCTCGACGATGTCGCGACGAATGTCATCGTCACTTCGCTGGAAGACGCGCAGCACGTCGCGGCGCGAGGCGACGCCGATCAAGCGGCCGTGGACGTCGACCACCGGGAGGCGGCCGACGTTGTGGTCGAGCATCCGCCGCGCGGCGATCGCGAGCTTCTCCGACGCCGATGCGCGCACCACCGGTGCCGACATCACGTCGCGGGCGACGATGCCCTCCGCCTTCAGGTGCTCGACGAACTCGGACCGGCGGGGCCACAGGTGCAACGTCGGTGGCGTCGCCTCTTTCGGCATCAGATCCACCTCGGAGACAACGCCGATCACACACCCCGCCAGGTCGACCACCGGGAGAGCGCTGATGCGATGCCGCTGCATCAGCTCGGACATCTCGTGAAACGTGGCTGTTTCCGTGACCGTGATGACGTCCGTGGTCATCACGTCAGCCACGGTCAGCCGTCGCGGTCGGTCGTGCGCTGTCATCGCCAACACCTCCACATCACGTTGTCGCCCATCAGGCTGCGCCCACCGCGACCGCCGGCCGCGCCGCGCCGGCCACCGCCGTGTGCTCGTCGCTGAGCAGATGCCCGTCGCGCAGACGGATCACCCGGTCGGTGCGCGCGGCCAGCTCGAGATCGTGCGTGACGATCACGAAGGTCACCCCGCGCTCGGCATTGATGCGACGCATCAGGCCGAGCAACGCCAGCGCGGTGTCGGTGTCCACCTCACCCATCCGAGCAGCGTGTTGAAATGCTCGGCGAGCGAACCCATGGTGGTCAGGGCAAAAGATCCCCATGACGATGCCGCTGACGGTCAGGATCGTGCGCAGCTTGCGCCGCCACAAGTTTCGTGCGATCTCCATCGCTGGTCCCCCGGTGGCAGGTTGTGTGACACCAATGTGTGCCCCCGCGCTCGAGGCCACCAGGGTCGAATGGCACCAACCGGCGAGGCCATTGCAACGGCGCCAACTGCGGCCGGGTCTATGGCATGAAACGCAGGCGCGGTCCAGCCGAGCCACCGAGGTCGGCCACTCGTGCGGCCTGCGACGGCTCAGATTGCGCGGAATGCATCTCGACTGGCGACTTCGGAGGGGCGACTGGTCAGCGCGAGCAGCAGGATCGCGAGGCCGAGCGCTCCGATGACCGCCTGCAGCGGCTGCCATCCGATCAATGAGTACTCGACCACCTCGAACGCAACAACGCCGGTTGCGTACAGGACGCCGTAAAGCCACGCATGCGGCGCCTTGTGTCCTGTGAGAGCGGCGGCGACGAGACCGCCGCCGCCGACCAACAGCGCCAGCAGGATGCCAGGCACGAGGTAGTCGGCGAACGGCGTTCCCTTGAGGACGGCCAGGTCCGCGGCAAGCAGCCGTCCGTCCGGCGCGGCTGCCAGCAGTACTCCCCCGCCCACGGCGGCGAGGCCGACAGACGCTTCGAGTCCGAATAGCAGCTTCCTCTTCATAGGTTCATCTTCCGCGTGATTGCCCCTTCGGCAACAGAGGCGATGGTCATATGGAAATCCGGCCGCAAGTCCCTTGGACGGCGACCGCGACGATCCGCGAGTCGTCTCGGGACCAAGGTCACACCAGCAAGCGGCCGTCGCGCCCTGGCGAGGCGCCGCGCGATCGGGTGTCAATGGTGGGAGCCGCGTCACCATCACCGGGGGATCGCATGAACTCCACGTTCGTTGTCGGCATCGACGGTTCTGCCGCATCACTCGCCGCGCTTCGCTGGGCAATCGACCGCGCCCGCAGCAGCGCCAACAGCCGCATCGTGATCGTCCACGCTGCGCTCACCCTCTTTCCAGCCGATCACACCGGCAGAACCTTCTATCGCGAAGACGAGGCGGAGCGCTACTGGGATGACGTACGCGCGCGCGTCGAGCACGGGTACGCCGGCTGCGTGTGCGAAGCCGGCGTGCCCGTCGTCCCGAGGACCGTGGAAGGTGCACCGGCGGACGTGATCAACGCCGTCGCGGCACAGGAGGATGCTGACGTCATCGTCCTAGGCAACGCGCGGCACAGTGCGGTCGAAGAGTTGTGCCTGGGGAGCGTGGCGC
>JAFALX010000330.1 GCA_019234035.1 Candidatus Dormiibacterota bacterium
GGCACGCGGATCAACCCGATGATCGTCGAGGGGCAGATCCACGGCGGCCTCACCGAGGGCTTCGGGATCGCCTTCATGGAGCTGATCACCTTCGACGATGACGGCAACTGCATCGGCTCGAGCTTCATGGACTACCTGCTGCCCACCGCGTGGGAGACGCCGAAGTTCGAGCTGGGCGAGACGGTGACGCCGTCGCCGCACCACCCGCTGGGGGCGAAGGGCGTCGGGGAGTCGGCCACGGTCGGCTCGCCGGCGGCATTCGTCAACGCCGTGATCGACGCCGTCGCCCATCTGGGGATCGACAATATCGACATGCCCGTGACGTCGGACAAGGTGTGGGCCGCGCTCCGGTCCAAGGGAGTGACGGAATAGAGGACGCGCTTCTGCGACTGCTCGCCGGGCATGCGGCGTCGGCGACGCCGTGTGCTCTGGCGACGGTCGTGCGGACCGAGGCACCGACATCGGCGCACCCCGGTGACAAGGCGGTGATCACGGCGGACGGCACGCTGCACGGCTGGATCGGCGGCAGCTGCTCCGAGCCGCTGGTGCGCCGCGAGGCGCTGCTGGCGATCGCCGACGGCCTGCCACGGCTGGTGCGCATCCGCCCGGATCCGAACGTGAGTGAGACGAGAAACGGCAACGAGCTGACGGTGGCGACGACGTGCCCGAGCGGCGGCGCCCTTGACATCTTCATCGACCCGCAGCTACCGAAGCCAATGCTGCTCGTCTTCGGCGGCAGCCCGGCGGCACGCATGCTGGTGCGGCTCGGCGCCGACCTCGGGTACCGCGCGGTGGCCGTGCACGCCGGTGGCACGGCGTCCGACTTCCCGGGCGCCGACCAGCTGATCGACGACCTCGCCGGCGTGTCGTCGGTGCCCTCCGGCGCGGAGGTGTGGGTGGTTGTGGCCACCATGGGCCATTACGACGAAGAGGCCTTGGCCGCAGCGCTGCAGCTGGGTGACGCCGACGTCGCGCTGGTTGCCAGCGAGCGCCGCGCCAACGCGGTGTTCGCGGTGCTCCGCAGCCAGGGCATACCGGAGGCCGAGATCGAGCGCGTCCGCTCGCCTGCGGGTGGCACGCGCGGTCGCGGCGGCACGCAGGAGGAGATCGCGCTGCACGCGCTCGACGAGATCGTCGAGCTGCGGCGCGCACGGCTCAACGCCGCGCGGACGCTGCAACCGGCAGCGGTGACCGGCTTCGCCACAGACCCTGTCTGCGGGATGACGGTCGACGTGAGCGACTCGCGCTATCAGCGCGAATGGCACGGGCAGGCGCTGCATTTCTGTTGCTCGGGCTGCCGCGAGGCGTTCGATGCCGAGCCCGAGCGCTACGCGGCGGCGGTGCACTGACCATCGCATGACCTCGGCGGGTGTCGTCCTCGCCGCCGGCACGTCGTCGCGGATGGGCAGCCCCAAGCAGCTGCTCGATGTCGGCGGCCGGCCGATGCTCGAACGCATCGTTGCGGCCGCATGCGCATCACGTCTGGACGACATCGTCGTCGTGCTCGGCGCTGACGCGGACCGCATCCGCCGCCTGGTCGACCTCGGCCGTGCGCGCGCCGTGATCAACGCGCAGTACATGCAGGGAATGAGCACGTCACTCCGCGCAGGCGTCGCCGCACTCTCGGATGACATCGACCGAGTCGTCGTCGTCCTCGGCGATCAGCCCGACGTCGACGCGTCACTCATAGATGCGCTGCTCATCGTCCAGGAGGCGTCCGGGCTCCCCGCGGCCGCCCTCGATTTCGACGGTCTGCTCCATCCGCCCGTCGTCCTGGCCCGCGACCTGTGGCCGCGCATCGATGAGCTGCGCGGGGACGTCGGACTCAGACAGCTGTTGCGTCGGGATCCCGACAGCGTTGCGCGAGTGGCGGCGGCGTCGCCCGCGGGGCATCCGGTCGACATCGACACGCCTCGGGACGCGGCGGAACTCATCGGGGATGGTTGAGCCGCGAACCGCTGCGCGCGTTGCAGCCCGAACGTCGAATGCACGTCCCAGGAGTCCGGGACGCGGCCGATACACTGGATGCCGTGACGGCGGCACTCCGCTTCCTGGCGCGCCTCGCACTGTGTGCGATCTTCGTCCGCTCGGGGATCCAGATTCTCAGGAACCCGCATCCACAGGCGCAGCGCGCGGCAGAGGCGCTGCCGGAGCTACCGGAGCCGCACCTCGTGGCGCAGGCGCAGGCGGCAGTGCAGGTCGCGAGCTCCGCGGCACTCGTGCTCGACATCGCTCCGCGCCTCTCGGCAGGCGCACTCGCAGCGACGCTCATTCCGGTGACGTATGTCGGCCACCCCTTCTGGAAGGTCGAGGACCCCCAGGCGCGCAATCAGCAGATCACCCATTTCCTCAAGAACCTGGGGCTGTTCGGCGCGCTCCTGCTCGTCGCATTCCCCGAACGGCCACACGCCGGCTGACGCACGCGGTCTCCCAGAGTCAGCCGGCAGCCGTGAGGGACTGCGCAGGCTGGTACGAGCAGCTGGCTCGGATCACTTGTCGTTGCTGTTGCCGTCCTCGCCCTGGCACTTCACAGAGCCGGAATCGCTGTAGGCCATCGCCGCGGTCGGGTCCGTCGCCAGCGGTCCGGCGAGCGCAGGCTGGTACGACCAGCTGGCGCTGTTTCCCTTCAGGGTCAGCTTCATCACGCCGAAGGCCTGGTCCTGCCCGGTGACCACGTTCGGGTTGTCGAAGCTGCTGCCGGTCCGCGCCAGGGTGTCGAGGTCCTCGCCGCCGGTCCCGACGGTGATCTGGGTGATGCCGTGCTTGGGATCGAACTTGCCCGACGGGTCCATCGGCTTGAAGCGCGCGTAGACGTGCTCGTGACCGTTCAGGACGAGCGTGGCGTGCGCGTCGTACAGCAGCTTCCACCACGCGTCTGCGGCCAAGCCCTCGCCGCTGCCCACGCCGGGAGCCGACGGGTCCGGCAAGTTGCTGCTGGGTGCGGTCGTCGCGCTGAACGTCGGCTGATGCCAGTAGGCGACGGTGCATGGCTGGTCGTTGCTCGCGAGGTCGCTCGCCAGCCAGCTGGTCTCCTGGTTGAGCAGACCGCCGTCGGTGCTCGAGCAGTCGAAGTTGAACGGCTGGGACATGCACTCGATGTTCAGTGAGATGAAGTGCCAGCTGCCGACGTTGTACGAGTACCAGCCCTGGCTGGCGCCGGTGTCCTGGCCGGCCTGGCCCTGCGAGTTCGGCGTACCAGCCTGGGTGTGGCCGTTGAAGTATTCGAAGTACCCGGTGCCGTTCTGGCCCGCCTCGTTGTCCTTGTGCTTGGTGTACGAGTAGTACTCGTGGTTCCCGGGCGCCGGCCGCTCGAGCATCTTCAGACCGCCCCACGACTGCTCGAAGGACTGCTCGAAGTCGGTGAGCTTGCCGACCTCGTACTGCTCGTCACCGAGCAGTGCGACCCGATCCGGGTGCATCGCGTACGCCTGCTGCGCCGTGGCGAACTCGGCCGGAAGGCCGCCAAGGGTGTTGCCCGTCGCCCCGACGTTGCTGCACTTGAGCGCGGCAGGTGTGGACGCGTTCTCGGCGGTGGCAGGCTCACAGGCGATGTCACCGACCGTCGCGACCGTGAACGATCCCGACTCACCGTGCCTGCTGGCGTACGGCCACACATTGCCCTGCGGTGTGGCTGCATCGGCGGCCAGTCCGGTCACGACGACGATGGCGAGCCCAATGAGCCCGAACGAGATCATGCGCGAGCGCGAGGCCATATCCACTCCTTCCTCTCAGGCCGGGTGCTTGTGCCGGAAACTATCACCGGCGCGTAGGGCAGGGAGCGAAGATCCGGGGAACGAGCGGTTATGGAAGCGTTACCTCGAGCGGCTGAATCACACCCTCGCGCGCTCAGCGCACCTCGTCGTCGATGGCCCGCGCACTGGGCAGGCCTTCGCTGGTGACGCCATAGAAGATCGGAAGGAGCACGAAGATCACCAGCGCGATCAGCGGGTTCAGCACATAGCCGAGCACCGCAGCCGCGGCGTATGACACCACACCCAGTGGCGCGCGGCGGCCGTCGACGCGGAGATAGTGCGCGTCACCCTCGCGGTGCAGCAGATGTGGACGGCGCCACACATACTGGAAGAAACAGAACCATGCGACAGCGTTGAGGGCAAAGATGATCGCGTACAGCACCACGGCGGTCTTGATGTCGGCCACGTTGCCTTCACGCACCGCGGTGGCAAGGACGGCCGTGGGAAACGGGGTCGCCACCACAGTCACGAGGATCAGGAGGTTCACCCAGAACAGCCCGCGATCCACCGCCCGTATCCGCTTGAAGTCTCCGT
>JAFALX010000200.1 GCA_019234035.1 Candidatus Dormiibacterota bacterium
GGTCACGATCCCCCAGACGTCACTGGTCGCCTCGTCGGGCGCGCGCGCCGCGGCGCCGCTGCAGATCAGCTTCGGCACGGCGCCCACGCCGCCCGCGACCCCCGGCACCCAGCTGCCGCCACAGATGACGCCGGTGGCGCTCGGCGCGGCGCAGGGCTCGGGTCTGCTCCTGTTCGCCCCGGACGGCGGCGTCGTCACCAACGCCGTGGCGGCCGGCGGAGCCTCGGCGACACCATCGCCCTCTCCGTCCCCGTCCCCGTCGGCCACCCCGAGTCCGACGGCGTCGCCGTCATCCTCTGTGGCCACACCGAGCCCGCAGACGACCCCGACTCCGAGCGCCTCCGGCGGCTCCCGCCTGGTGGAGCTCCCGGCACAGCCGGGCACCCCGCTCGTGCTCGGCCCAGCCGCGACCGCCGCGTCGTTCTCCCCCGACGGGAGCCGCCTCACAACAGCCGTGCCGGCCGGCGGCGGCAGCGACATCACGGTCAGCCGGGCCGATGGCACCGACTCGTCGACCCTCACGCACTCGACCGCTTCGGTCGTGGCCATCGCCTGGACGTCGGGCTCCTCCGTTGAGTACGCCACCGCCCAGTCCGTGAAGTCCGTGGACCTGAACGGCGGCGTGGCGACGGTCACCGGCAGCGCACCCGGGTCGATCGCCGGGCTCTCGCCGGATGGCGCCTTCGCGTACCTCGGACCCACCGGCGCGACGCCGGGCCGGCTCCTGGCTCTCAACGGCGGCGCTGTGACGAACCTGTCCGGGGATCAGCAGGCCGCCGACGTCGCGTTCAGCGGAGACGGAGCCACCGTCGCGTGGATCGATCGCTCCGCGACGAACCCCAGGCTGATGACCGCTCCCGCCGGCAACGGCGCCGGCGCAACCGTTTCCATCCTCGACGCGGGGTCCGGGCTGGGCGCGCTCGGGCTCAACCGCGACGGCTCACAGGTGGGGTACGACGAGACGCTCACCGACGGGACGGGGCGCCTCGTCGTGGCGCAGCTCCCGGCCGGCACACCGGTGGCGATCGGTGCGCCGGCGTCGCAGGTGGCGTTCTCGCCGAATGGCAACGTGCTCGCGGTCCGCGCGCCGTCCGGACAGGGATCCAGCGTGTCACTCGACCGGCTGCCGGGAGCGACGACCACGGGACCGGTGGTCCCGGCCGCCGCAAGCCAGGTCATCCACGCGTTCCTCGATGCCCAGGTGGCGGGCAATCACAGCGCGCTGCAGTCGCTGAGCGCTCCAGGGGTCCTCACCGCATCGGTGCCGCAGACCGGCATCTCGAGAGCGCTGCTTGTCGACAGCGTGCCGCGCTCCGACGGAACGATCACCGCGATCGCCTCGCTGCTGGTCGATCCGACGCCGGCCAAGGCGGCGACTCAGGCGTCAGAGGAGACACTGACACTGTCGCCGAGCGGCGGTTCCTACGTGGTGAGCGCGGTCAACGCCGCTGCGCTGCATGCGCTCGCCGCCGGACCGCACGTGATCAGCGTGACCTCGTCCCTGCACAACGGCACGCTGACCGCACAGGTGGGCTTCGACAGCGACCTCAGCCCGGCGTCGGTCGCCGGCGCGATCACCGTTCAGGCCGCATCGGGCGCCGCGGTGCCGGTTACCGTCACATACGACGCAAACACCCGGACGGCCACGGTGACGGTGACCGAGGTGCCCGACGGCGCGCTGTCGGTGGTCGTTAGCACGGCACTGCGCGACATCAACGGGCAGTCGCCGCCCGCGCCGTTCACGGCGCCGCTCGCCGGCTAGGCTAGTGGCCACCACCTTCCGCAGACCGCGCCAACTGTTGAAAACGGCGCGTCCGGCCCTGTCCAATGCCGATCGAGCAGCGCGCGCAACTCCCGGCCTCAGCGCCTGCGCCGAGCCGGGGACCGGGGTCTCCGCGGGGTGTACGCTGACGCCGTGACCAAAGCTGACCTGCATCAGCTCGTGGATGAGCTCCCCGACGAGGCCGTCGAGAGCACAGCCGTGCTGCTTGAGCGCATTCGGCTGCATCAATTCGACCCAAACCAGGCGTGGATCTGGTCGGAGCAGTGGCAGCAACAGCTTCGCGGCTCGTTCGCCGACGTTGGCGAGGGGCGGACGCAGCGGTTCGACAACGGCGACGACCTCTTGACGTCCCTCCCCGCATAGCTTCACGGAAGGATCGCGTGCGATCCCACCGCGAGCCAGACAACGTGCCGCTCGCCCGCTCGCACCTCCGGTCCGTAGGTGAAGATCGCGCGGCCGTCGCCGGCCCACGTCATCTCGAAACACCCAGGCATGCCCTGGATGCCCTTCACTCGGAGGCTGCTCCGAAAGCGGCCCGAGGACGTGTCGTCGATGAACTGCCTCAGGGCGCGGTGAAACGCCCGGCGCTGTTCCGGCGTCAACGACGCATAGGCATTGCGGAAGGTCGCGGTGGTTTCGAACGTCGGCACGCATGCACCGTACCCTGACGGGCTGGCTGCCCCCCTGCGTGTTGCGGAGCTTTCGGGTCACCCTGGCGCACCCGCGAGGGGCCCGACAAGGTGACACTTTCGGGGCCCACATCGGATGCACACAACTGTTGAAAGCGGTGCGTCGTTCGTCCAGCCGGAGACCTGCTCTCCGCCGGTATGACTTGGTATGATCTCGGTATGACTGCCAAGGTCGCCATTAGCCTCCCTGATGACATCGCTACCGCCGTCGAGCGGGCCCGCGTCGTGAACGGTGAAACTCGCAGCGAGTTTTTTCGCCGCGCGGTCGAGACA
>JAFALX010000441.1 GCA_019234035.1 Candidatus Dormiibacterota bacterium
CTCGAGCGTGGACCAGTCGCAGATGCGGATGCCCGCCTGTTCGAGACCGACCGCGACATCGTCCGTGTAGCACCGGGAGTGACGCGCCACCATGTCGTTGACGCGGGCGCGGATCGCGCGCAGCTGCTCGCGAGCGCTGAGGCCGTCGGGTGAGCGCTGGCCGACGCCGAGCAGGACCTGCTGCTTGAGCCCGCCGACGCGCACCTGGAAGAACTCGTCCAGGTTTCTGCTGAAGATGGCAAGAAATCGGACGCGCTCGAGCAGGGGGACCCCCGGGGACTCGGCCAGCGCCAGCACGCGCGCGTTGAAGTCGAGCCAGCTGAGCTCGCGGTTGATCATCCGCCGCCACTCCACGGGAACGGCGGCCGCGTCGAGCGGCTTGGCGCCGTCGCCGGCCGGCGGCGCCGGCGGCTCGGCCACCGCGGCGTCTCCGACCGCGGCCATCCCCACCGGTGGGTGGACGGTGGCCGCCGTGATCAGGGCGCCATCCGACACCGCGACGGGCGCGGGGAACGGGTCATGCAGAGGAGTGGGTTCGAGACTCACGTGTCGAGAATAGTGACGCCGAGCAATGCTCGTGGATCGTCGCTGCGAGAACCGGGTGCCGGCCGGTTTTCACCAAGAAAGAGTGTACATCCGATAAAGAAAAGGTAAAGACAGGGGAAAACCGCCGCAGATCGCGGAGAGCCGCTCGGACACGCTTCTATACTCGAATCACGATCGCTGCTGAACGTTTCCCACACGTCGCACCGCAGCCGCTCGCGGTCATCGACATCGGCTCCAACTCCGGCCGGATCATCGTCGTGACGGTCACGGAGCAGGGCCACCTCGAGATCCTGTCCGACGCGCGGGTCGCGCTGCGGCTGATGCGGGATCTCGACGTTGCCGGACGCCTCACCGAGGACGCCCTCGACCGCACGGTCGGGGCGCTGCACGACTTCATGGCGGTCGCCGCAGGATCAGGGGCGCGCCGCACCATTGCGCTCGCCACCGCCGCCGTGCGCGAGGCGACCAACGGCGCCGAGTTCATCGACGCGTTGCGCGCGCGCGCCGGGCTCGAGGTCCACGTGATCAGCGGGGACGAGGAGGCGCGGCTGGCGTTCAGCGGGGCGGTGAACGGGCTGCCGATCGAGCACGGCACCCTGATCGACATCGGCGGCGGGAGCCTGGAGGTGGCCCACTTCCGCAACCGCCGGGTGCAGCATTCGTGGACGCTGCCGCTCGGGGCGCTGCGGCTGACCGACCGCTTTCTCGCCGGCGACCCACCGCGGGCCTCCGAGATCGCCGCGCTGCAGGAGCACGTCACCAGGATGCTGCGAGAGGCCGGAGTGCCCGCGCTGCTCGACGACGAGCGCCTGGTCGGCACCGGCGGCACCATCCGTAACCTCGCCAAGATGCACCGGGCCACGGTGATGTACCCGATTCCCCGGCTGCACGGGTACACGATCGGACGCAAATCGCTGCGCGACCTCGTGCAGCGGATCGCCGGGCGCCCGCTCTCGCGGCGCATGACCCTGCCGGGCATGTCGACCGACCGTGCCGACTCCATCGCCGGCGGCGCGCTGGCCGTGCAGGCCGCGCTGGAGGCGCTCGGCGCCCCGGACCTCACCGTCTCCGGCCAGGGGCTTCGCGAGGGTGTCGTCTACGAGGAGCTGATCGACGCCATGCCGGCGACGGCCGAGGTGCGCCGGGCGTCGGTCGACGCCATAGCGCGGCGGTTCAGCACCTGGGACGAGGAGCGTGCCCGCCGCCGGACCGCGATCGCGCTCGCACTCTGGGACGAGATGCGGCCAAACGGGGACGAAACCCGCGAGGTGCTCGAGCACGCGACCACAATCCTCGACATCGGCCGCAGCGTCGACTACTACCGGCGCTGGGAGCACGCCGCCGAGATCATCGTTTCGGCCGACCTGCATGGGTTCTCGCACCGTGCCATCGCCATGATGGCCGCACTCATCGTGCGCGCCGGAAATCGCAGGCCCGGCCTCGATCTCTACTCGTCGCTCATCGACGGCCGCGATCGCCGCAACATCGGCCGCGGCGCGGTGCTGCTCGCGCTGGCCGACGAGGTGGAGCGCCGAATTCCTTTGGGGGCACCGGTTTCGGTGCAGCTGTCCCGCGCGGGCGCCGGGGTGGTGCTGCTGCTGCCGGTGCCGCACGACTGGGCGCCGGTGGAGCTGGCAAACCGTTTTCAACGCGTTTTCGGACGCGAGCTGGTGGTCGAGCCAAGCGATACAGTGCCGCCGAGAGGGGCGATGTCGTTGCGGTAATCGTGAATCTGTGGTAGACGACAGCGGTACTTACCACGGGGGAACCGGACAGTGCGGAAGAAGACCAGGGAAGCGGCCCACAAGCCACAAGCCGCGGCGGCAGCGGCGAAACGCGCCACCGCCAAGAAGCCGAAGAAGCAGCCTGATCAGGTCAAGGCGCTGCGCAAGCTCGTCGCCAGGACCCAGGCAGCACACAAGAAGGCGTCGCAGAAGGCGGCGACGGCGGTGAAGGCCGTCGAGAAGCTGGCCGCCGACCTCGTCGCGGCCGAGAAGAAGCTGGCGGCAGCGGCCAACGGAGCTGCTCCGAGCGGTGCCGTCAAGCCGTCCGTCACGCGGGCCACAGCAAAGCCCACGGCCAGCAACGGCACCGCCGCGGTGCGACCGGCCGAGGCGAAGCGCGCCGTACCCGCAGGCAAGCGTGCGACGTCAGCCGCCGCGAAGCCACGCGCGGCGAGCGGTGCGGCTAAGCGCGGGACGGCAGCGAGCGCGGCGAAGCGTGCTCCGGCGAAGCCGGCGGCCGCGCGGCGCGTCAGCCGGGCTCCGGGGTCGACCCCGACGAACCCGCCGAGCAACGGCGAGACCGGGCCGGCGCC
>JAFALX010000148.1 GCA_019234035.1 Candidatus Dormiibacterota bacterium
TTGCGCGGCTGCGCATGGGAGCGCATCTCAGCGAGCACGCGCACGTCGGGAACTTCGTCGAGCTGAAAAAGACGACGCTGGGCGCGGGCACGAAATCGATGCATCTGGCTTATCTGGGCGATTCGACCATCGGCCACAAAGTCAATATCGGCGCGGGAACGATCACGTGCAACTACGACGGGACGAAGAAGCACCAGACGACCATTCACGATGGCGTGTTCGTGGGCAGCAACTCCACGCTGATCGCGCCCGTGCGACTCGGTGAGCGCTGCTACATCGCGGCCGGCTCGGTCATCGACAGCGACGTCCCGCCCGGTGCACTCGGCGTTGGGCGCGCCCGCCAACGCAATGTCGACGGCTGGGTGGCGCGGCGGAAGGCGCGTGGCAGTGCCTGAAAGCACGTACGGGGAGCTCATGCTGCTCTCCGGCACGGCCAATCCGCAGCTGAGCGAGCGCATCGCACGCGAGATCGGCATGCCGCTCGGCGAGATGGACATCACGCGGTTCGCCGACGGTGAGTTCGATCCGAAGATCAGCGAGTCGGTGCGCGGCCACGACGTCTTTCTCATCCAGCCCACGTGCGCGCCCGTGTCGGACAACCTGATCCAGCTGTTCATCATCCTCGACGCGCTGCGCCGCGCATCGGCGACGCGCATCACCGCGGTGATCCCGTACTACGGGTACCAACGCAAGGAAAAGAAGACCCAGCCGCGCGATCCCATCAGCGCGAAGCTGATGGCGAACATCATCGAGATCGCGGGCGCCAACCGTGTGGTCTGCGTCGACCTGCACGCAGAAGCAATCCAGGGTTTCTTCGACATCCCGGTCGACGCGCTCACCGCGACAAAGATCCTCGCCCGCCGTGTCCGTGAGCGGCACGGGCACGACGTCATCATCGTGTCGCCGGACACAGGCGGCGCGGCCCGCGCGCGGCGGCTGGCGCGGATCCTCGATGCACCGATCGCGATCATCGACAAGCGCCGGCCGCGCGATGACACCGTCGAGGTGGCGACCGTCATCGGTGATGTCGCGGGGCTGAAATGCGTGATCGTCGACGACCTCATCTCGACCGGCTCGACGCTGGCCTCCGCCGCCGTCGCGCTGCGCGAGAAGGGGGCGACGGCCGTCGACTGTGTGGCGACGCACGGCGTGCTCAGCCCCGGGGCGCTGGAGCGGCTGCACGAGGCGCCCATCGACGAGATCTGCATCACCGACACGATTCCCTTTCCGAACGGCCACAACCGGAGCTTCGACGACGCACCGAAGCTGCGCATCCTCAGCGTGGCGCCGCTGATCGCCGAGGCGATCGTGCGCGTCCATGAGGGGCGCAGCGTCAGCGAGCTCTTCCGATGAACCCGTCAGACCCCACAAGCACCGGGAGCCGCACTGCGCGCGGAGTGGACATACATCCTGTCTTGCTCAAACAGTCCTCGGCCGGCTTCGCCGTCCTGTGGAACTCGCCGCCAGGATGTATGCCCACTCCGCTTGAGTCGGCGTCCCCTGGCGCGATGCGATCTCAGCGGCGCATCGTGAGACGGCTCGCATGACACAGCTCATCATCCTGCTCGTCGCTGGGCTGGTCGTTGCCGCCTTTGCGTCTGCTGCAGAGACATCGCTCACCAGTGTCAGTCGCATTCGCATTCGGAGTCTTGCGGAGGAGGGGAATCGTCGCGCGCAACGCGTGCTGCGGCTGCACAACGACCCCAACGCCTATCTCACCACGATCCTCACCCTGAACACGGTGGCGCTGATCGTCGCGTCGACCGCGACCGCGGTGCTCATCGCCCAACACCTGACGGCGGTGCCGCAGGCCGTCGGCACGGTCCTGCTGTCGCTGGTGGCGTTGATGTTCTGCGAGATCGTGCCGAAGTCGCTGGCGCTGCGCTTCAACGAGCGCTTCGCGCTTGCACTTGGTGCGCCCGTGTCATTCCTCACAATCGTGCTGCGGCCGATCGTCGGCCTGCTCACCGCGCTCTCCCGGTTCGTCGTGCGCCTCGCGACCAAGGGGCGCAGGGCACCAGGCCCGTTCGTCACCGAGGACGAGCTCAAGCTGCTGGTCACGGTGGGAGAGCAGGAGGGAGTCGTCGAGCACGAGGAGCGCCAGATGATCCAGGGCATCCTCGAGATGACCGACAAGCCGGTGCACGAGGTGATGGTGCCGCGCGTCGACGTCACCGCGATCGACGTCTCCGACTCGACGCTCGACGACGTGATCAAGGTGATCATGGACCGCGGCTACTCGCGCATCCCGATCTACGAGGAGAACATCGACAACATCGTCGGGGTGGTGTACGCCAAGGACCTGTTGCGCTACGGGGTCCGCGGCAACGACACGCGCACCATCATGGAGATCGCGCGCGAGCCGTACTTCACACCGGAGTCGAAGCACGTCGGCGAGCTGCTGAGTGACATGCGCGAGCGCAAGGTGCACATGGCGGTGGTCGTGGATGAGCATGGCGGCACCGCCGGCCTGGTCACACTCGAGGATCTCATCGAGGAGATCGTCGGACCGATCCGCGACGAGTACGACCTGGGCGAGCAGGAGCAGCTCCAGGTCGTCGACGACAACCAGGTCGTCGTGTCGCCGCGGTTCTCGCTCGACGACGCGCACGAGCTGCTCCACCTCGACATCGGCGACTCCGAGGCCGACACCATCGGCGGTCTGATCTACGAGCGCCTCGGCGAGATTCCGAAGGCCGGCGACACGCTGCAGGTGGGTCCCGCAACGGTCACCGTCGTGTCGGTGCGCGGTCATCGCATCATGTCGGTGCGCATCGAGAGTCCGGAGCCGCTGGTCAAGCCGCGTGCGCACGACGGCGAGCACCAGGAGGCCCCCGAGGAGCGTCGCGCCGCGCACGCCTGACCGGTTCAGCGTCGTTGAGCCGTGGCGTGGGCATGATGTAGCCGGATGCCGAGTTACACCGACGAGGGAATCGTGCTGCGGCGCATCGACTACGGCGACGCCGACCGCATCCTCACCGTGCTCACCCGTGACCACGGCAAGATCGGTGTCATCGCGCGCAGCGTGCGGCGGCCACAGAGCCGGCTCGGCCCGCGGACCGACCTCTTCACCCGCAGCCGCATGCAGCTGGCGCGCGGCCGCGGCGAGCTCGATGTCCTGACCCAGGCCGAACCGGTCACGGTGCCCACGCCGCAGGGCGCGCGTCGTGTCGCCTGCGCAGCACTATGCGCCGAGCTCACCGATCGCGTGCTCGAGGGACATCATCCCGATGCCGAGATCTACGAGCTCGTGGGCCAGGCGCTGCGCGACTGCGCCGACTCGAATCGCGACCCGCGCGCAGCGGTGGTGTGGTTTGCGCGGCGCATGATCGACCGCCTCGGCTATGCGCCCCAGCTGTATGACTGCGTCGGCTGCGGCGCGACGCTCGTCGAGGAGCCGGCGCGATTCAGCGCCCCCGGCGGCGGCCTGCTGTGTCCCAGCTGCGCACCTGACGATCCGGCGAGCATCGAGTGCAGCGTGCGCGCCATCAAGGTGCTGCGCGCCGCGGCGTCCGGGGACACGGATCTCTGGCGGCGCCTGCGCCTCGACGCCCCGACGCTGGGCACCGTCGACCACGTGGTCGAGGCGGAGCTGGCCTTTCACCTCGACCGACGGCTGCGTTCCTTCGACGTGCTGCGCGCCATCGAAGGCGGAAACGGCGCAGCGCTCTCGCTAGACTGAGCCGCCATGTCTGCCGAGGCGGTGCCCGTGGAGCGTCGGAGCGATCTCATCGAGCGCATCGTGTCGCTGAGCAAGCAGCGCGGGTTCGTGTACCCGTCGAGCGAGATCTACGGCGGGCTCAACGCCGTGTACGACTTCGGTCCATTGGGGACGCGGCTGCGTCGCAACATTCGCAACCGCTGGTGGCGGCGCATGGTGGACCTGCGTGACGACGTCGAGGGCATCGAGTCGTCGATCCTCATGAACCCGCGCGTATGGGAGGCGAGCGGTCACGTGCAGAGCTTCACCGACCCGCTGGTCGACTGCATGGGGCCGTGCAAGCGGCGCTGGCGCGAGGATCACCTCCCCGCCGAGCGTGAGGCACGCGGCAAGTCCGCCGACGCACCGGGGTGCCCGGAGTGCGACGGCACGCTGACGCCGGCGCGGCAGTTCAACCTCATGTTCAAGACGTTCATCGGCCCGGTGGCGGACGACGCCGCCCAGATCTGGCTGCGGCCGGAGACGGCGCAGGGGATGTTCGTCGACTTCACCAATGTCGTGAACTCCACGCGCCGGCGTCTGCCCTTCGGCATCGCCCAGCAGGGCAAGGCGTTCCGCAACGAGATCTCCCCGGGGAACTTCATCTTCCGGCTGCGTGAGTTCGAGCTGATGGAGATGGAGTTCTTCTGCAAGCCGGGCACGGACCTCGAATGGCACGAGTACTGGTGCAACGAGCGCTTCTCGTGGCACGTCGACGACATGGGCGTGCGCAAGGCCAACCTGCGCCTGCGCCCGCACGAGAAGGACGAGCTCTCGCACTACAGCACCGCGACCAGCGACATCGAGTACGCGTTCCCGTTCGGCTGGGGTGAGCTCGAGGGCATCGCCGATCGCACCGACTACGACCTGAAGCGCCACATGGAGTTCTCCGGCCGCGACCTCTCGTACTTCGACACGCAGACCAACGAGCGCTACATCCCGTACGTCATCGAGCCCGCGCTGGGACTCGACCGCACGATGATCACGCTGCTCGTGGATGCATACGACGAGGAGGAGGTGCGCGGCGAGAA
>JAFALX010000209.1 GCA_019234035.1 Candidatus Dormiibacterota bacterium
GATCACCGTGCCGCCGCGGGCGCTGCCGTCCAGCTTGGTGAGTACGAGCCCGGTGAGCCGCACCGCCTCGTGGAACGCCCGCCCCTGGGCCAGCGCGTTCATGCCAGTTGTGGCATCGAGTACGAGGAGCGTCTCCTGCGGCGCCTCGGGGATGAGCCGCTCGGCGACGCGGCGCACCTTCTGCAGCTCGGCCATGAGGTTGGCCTTGGTGTGCAGCCGGCCCGCGGTGTCCACGAGGATGCAGTCGACCCGGCGGGCGAACGCGGCCTGGATGGCGTCGTACACCACCGCCCCGGGGTCGCCGCCCGGCTGGTGCGCCACGACGTCGACGCCGGCGCGGTCCGCCCAGATCCGCATCTGGTCGATCGCCGCGGCTCGATACGTGTCGGCGGCCGCCACAAGCGGGATGCGACCCTCCTGGCGCAGCCGGTACGCGAGCTTTCCGGTGGTGGTGGTCTTGCCGCTGCCGTTGACGCCGACCATCAGCAGCACGCTGGGGACGTCCTGGATGCGGAGCGTGCGATCGCGCTGCCGCAGCATCGCCAGGATCTCCGCCTTGAGCACGTCCAGCGCCGCGGCGCCGTCGCGGATCCGGTCCTCGCGCACGCGCTCGCGCAACCGCGCCACCAGCCGCTCGGACGTGCCCACGCCGCAGTCCGCCGAGATCAGCGCCTCGAGCACGTCGTCGTAGAAGTCGTCGTCCAGCTTGCCGCGGATGCGGAACGCCCCGCGGATCCCGGCGCCCATCCGGCCCGACATGCGCCGCCACCAGCCGCGCCGTCGCGGTGCGCTCACGACCTCATCAGGCGCCTCGTGGACCAGCTCGGCGTCGACGACGGTCTCGTCCACGGTCTGCTCGTCGAGGGGCGTCGGCGCGGCCTCGTCTCCATCGGCGGCGGCTTCGTCGTCGTCCTCGACCAGGATCAGCAGCGGAACGGGCTGATCCTCGGACTGCTCGCCGGCTTCCTCGTCCGGGTCAGCGGCGGGTGTCTCGTCCGGCTGAGCGGGAGCTTCGGCTGGCCCGTCGCCGTCGTCGGCGCCGCGCCGGCGTCTACCCAGCCGCACGTCGTTCGTCGGGTCGCAGCGCCGACGCGAACGCGAGCTCGGCCGGCGCGGACGAATCGAAGCGCACCCCCAAAACGCTGCTGGTTCCGTCGCCGTCGATGGTCACCCCCCAGAGGACATCGGCGGCGGCCATCGTGATGTGGTTGTGGGTGACAACCAGGAATTGCTGGTCCTGCGAGAGGCGCCGCAGCAGGCGGGTGAAGCGCAGCACGTTGCTGTCGTCCAGCGCAGCGTCGACCTCGTCGAAGATGTAGAACGGGCTCGGGTTCACCGCCTGCAGCGCCAGCACCGTGGCCAGCGCGGTGAGCGCCCGCTCGCCGCCGGAGAGCAGGCGCAGCGGGCAGAGCCGCTTGCCGGGGAGCTGGGCAAGGATCTCCACGCCCGGCCGGCGCTCGGCGACGGCCTCGGCCTCGTCCTCGGTGTCCTCGTCGAGCACCTGCTCCTCGAGACGCAGGGTCGCGCGGCCGCCCGGGAACAGCTCGCCGAACAGCTCCTGGAAGTGCACCGATACGGCGCCGAAGACGGCGTCGAAGCGCCGCTCCAGGTCGGCGGCGAGATGCCGCGCCATGCGCCGCAGGTCGGCGCACGCGTCGCCGATGTCGGCGCGTTGCTCGCGGAGCGACAGCACGCGCCGCTGCAGCAACTCGAACTGCTCCGGCGCCAGCGCGTTCACCGCACCGAGCCCGGACACGCGCCGTTCCAGGCGCACGATCTCGCGCTCGGCACGCTCCGCCGCAGCGGGGTCCCACTCGGAGCCGTCGTCGTCGTCGCGGGCCTCGTCAACCAGGCGGTCGACCTCCCCCTCGGCGCCTTCGACCTCGGCTGCCGCCGCGGCGTGCTCGTCCTGGGCGCGAGCCAGGGCCACCGCGACCTCGGCGTGCTCCGCCTCCAGTCCGAGGACGATCCGCTCCAGCTCGGCGATGGGCACCCCGCCAGTGTCGAGCTGATCGCGGGCCTCGGCCACGGCCGCCTCCAGGTCGTGACGCCGTCGCCGCAGCGGACGCTCCGCGATGACCGCCGCGAGCGCCTCGGACTCCGCGTCATGGAGGCGGAGCTCGAGCGTTGCGATCCGCCGGCGCGCGCCGCCGAGCAGCCTCGTGATCTCTTCGCGGGTCCGTGCCGGCGCGGTGTCCTTCAGACGCTCGAGGTCGTCCTCGGCGTCGCGCACGTCGCGGCGCGCACTCGCGAGGTCATCGCGGACCGCGGTGAGCGCCGCCTCGGCGGCCCCGCGCCGGGCGGTGGCCTCGCCGACCTCGGCCTCGGCACGCGCGACCGCTGCCTGCTGGCGCTCCTCCTCCGCGCCGCCGGCCATGAGCCGCGCCTCGATCTGCGCGGCCGCCTCCAGCACCGTGCGGTGCTGTGTGATGGCGGCGGCGAGTGCCGCCTCGCGCTCGCGCCGTGCGGATGCGGCCGCGGCCTTCGCCGCCTGTGCGTCGGCGGCGTCGCGCGCGGCGTCCGCTGCGGCGGCCTCGGCGGACGCGAGCTGCTCGCGGGCCTCGGCGGCCGCGGCGATGGCTCGAGCCTCGCGCTCCGCGGCGCGATCAGCCGTGGCGCTCGCCTCACGTCCCTCGGCGGCGAGCTGGAGCACCCGGCCGGGGCGGCCGCCACCCCGCAGTCCCGCCGGACCCATGACCCGGCCGTCCGGTAGCACGGCAGCGTCTGCACCTTCGGCCAGTGCCAACGCAGCCTCCGCCTCGTCCGAGACCAGCCGGGTGGTGCCGAGCAGGAGGCCGAGCAACCGCAGGTCGTCAGGCGCGGCGTCGATCGCATCCACCACCGATCGCCCGGGGAGCCCGCTGCCCGCCGAGGCGCCGGCCTGCGACGCGGCGTCGAGCACCTCCTCGCGAGCACCCTCCGGATCGAGGTGTGCCGCCGCCCTGGCGACGTCGGAGACGATCCAGGCGCCGAGGTGGTGCTCCAGCGCAGCGGCGACCGCCGTCTCGTCGTCGGCGCGGGCGACGGTGAAGGTCTCGGACAGCCGCCGGGCCTGGAGGCGACCCTCCGCCACCGCCCGTCCGATGCCGCCGTCGCCGAACGCGCCTGCGATGGCGCCACGCAGGCGCGCGGACTCGGCCAGCGCCGAGCGTGCTACCGCGGCGGCGTCGGCGACCGCGCCGTCGGCGTCGTTGACGGCGGTCCACGCGGCGTCGACTGCCGCCAGGTGCGCAACGCGCCGCGCCTCGGCCGTCGCAGCAAGAGCAGCAGCCGCCGCGGCTTCCTCAGCTGCTTCGTCGACACCCGGACGCAACCGCTCGACGGCGACACCGGCGGCGGCGGCGGCATCCTGCCGCCGGCCCAGCTCCTCGTTCAGCAGCTCGCGTTGCATCTGCAGACGGCGAGCCCGCGCCGACAACTCGCCGGCGTGCGCCTGGGCGGCGGCCTCCCGTCGCTCGGCCTCCTCGAAGGCGTGCCGTGCGTCGTCGAGGGCCTCTGCCTGCTGTGCCGCGGCGCGCGAGCGCGCCGCAAGCCTCGCCTCGGCCGCCTCGATGGCCGCGCGCGGCGCGACCTCGCTGGTGACGGACGCCTCGAGGGCAAGGACGTCGGCACGCGCCGCGTCCAGCTCCTGCAGATGCAGCGTGTGCTGCAGCACAGCCCGCTGCACGCGATCGCGCAAGCGCCGCGTCTCGCCATCGGCGCGCTCGACGGCGACGCGTGCAGCCTCGAGCCGCGACGCCGCCTGGTCGCGCAGCGACCGCGCCCGCTGCAGCCGCCCGCGCTCGTGCGCGGCGCGCTCGGCAAAGGCGGAGTCGGCCTCGGCCGCGGCATCGCGGCGGTCGCCGGCGTGCTCCAGCCGCCTGCGCGCCTGGCGCAGCCGCCCGCGCGCTGCGCGCCACTCCTCGCGGGCGAGGCTGCCCCGCAGCTCGGTGAGCCGCACTGTCAGCTGCCGCTGCTCGATGGCGGCGACCCGCTGCTCGTCGAGCTCCGCGAGCCGTGGCTCCGCCTCCTCGAGCAGGTCGTCGAGCCGGCGCACCACCGCCTCGGCGCGTGAGACCCGCGACAGCACGTCCTCGCACGCGGCTCGCAGCGCACGCACGCCGGCGGCCTGCTCGACGAGCACCCGTCGCTGTGCCGGCGTGGCCTCGATGATCGAGTCGATGTCGTTCTGCGCCACGACGGCGTAGCCGTTCTGGGTGAGCCCGGTGCCGCCGAGCAGCCGCTCGAGGTCGCGCAGGCGCGCACGGTCGCCGTTGATGCGGAACTCGGTGTCGTGCGCCCCGCGCACCACGCGCCGGCTCACCGACACCTCCGGCGCGTCCAGCGCCAGCCTGCCCTCCTCGTTGTCGATGAGGAGCTCGACCTCGGCGAGGTTCACCCGCGAGCGCCGGCCGCCGCCGTTGTAGACGACCTCGTCCATCCGCTGCCCGCGCAGCTCGCGGGCGTTGGTCTCGCCCAGCGCCCAGCGCACGGCGTCGACGAGATTGCTCTTCCCGCTCCCGTTTGGGCCGACGATCGCAGTGATGCCGCGGTCGAAGGCAACCTCGGATCGCGAGGCGAACGTCTTGAACCCGTACAGGACGAGCCGGCGCAGCCTCATCCGGCCGATTCTCGGCTCCGGCAGGGGGTCACGTCAACATGTTGGGGTCTCAATCTTTGCCGTGTACCACATCTTGCGTCGCCGTGGTGGCGCGCTTGCCGCCGCGACCGCGCCCACCGCGCTTGCCGCGGCGGGTTCGCTTCTTCTTCTCGGGCTCGGGCGGGGGCGGTGGCTCGGGCGCGAGACGGCCCACCAGCGCCTCCGCGGCGGAGCGCAGCGCGGCGATGAGCCCCTTGCGCCCCGGCGGCGTCTTCTCCGCCGGCTCTGGGGGTTTCGAGGCCGAGGCCTGGCTGCGACGGCGTCGCTGCTTGCCGTGCCCCTCGCCGGCGGCGCTGGCGCCACGGTCTGCGGCGACCTCGGCGACACGGCGTCGAACACGAGCCGGCTCCTCGGAGATCGCCTTGGCGGCGTCGCGCGCCGCACCCGCCGCCGCCGCCGCCGGGCGGGGAGCGGCCTTCTCGATCCGGGCCAGCGCGTCACGGGCGGCCGCCTGCTCCGCGGCCTGCTTGGTGCCGCCCCGGCCGGAGCCGGCGACGGCGCCGGCGAGCAGCACGTCCGCCGAGTACTGGCGCGCATGGCCGGGACCCCCGACCGCCGTCACGCGGTAGTGGGGCGTGTCGCCCGTGCGCTCCTGCGACGCCTCCTGGAGCCGGCCCTTGAAGTTCTCGTCGCTCCACTCGGCGAGGTCGCCGATGTTCTGCAGGAAGATGCGGCTCGCGGCGCGAAATCCCTGATCCACGAAGGCCGCGCCGATCAGCGCCTCGAACGCGTTGGCGAGCAGCGAGGGGAGCTTGCGGGCGCCGGTCTTGGCCGCGCCTTTGCCCAGCAGCAGCGTGTCGCCGAGGCCGAGACGCTCGGCAAGCCGCGCCAGCGAGGTCGTGTTGACGAGGGCGGCGCGCAGCTGCGTGAGCTGCCCCTCGTCGTACCCCGGGAAGCGGCGGAACAGGTAATCACCGACGACGAGCTCCAGCACGGCGTCGCCGAGGTACTCGAGTCGCTCGTTGTCCTGACCGGGTCCGCTCGGCTGCCCGCGCTCGTTGTTCCACGACGCATGGGTCATCGCCTCGCGCAGCAGCGCGGGCTTGCGGAACCGCAGGCCCAGCCGCTCCTGCAGCTGGTCGAGGCGCTCTCGTTCCTCGTCGGAGAGATCGCCGTTGAGCGAGGCGGGTGGCAGCGGCGGCGGTTCGATCGCGGCGACCGCGGCCGTGGCCGGCGTCGCCGGGAGCGCGTTCCCCTCCTGCGGTGCCTCTAGCTCGCCGCTCCCACCTTCTCCTGGATGTACTCCCAGGCCTGCCCCACCGTTCCGATCTTTTCCGCGTCCTCGTCGGAGATCTCCATCTGATACTCCTCCTCGAACGCCATGATCAGCTCCACCAGATCGAGGCTGTCGGCGTTCAGGTCTTCCACGAACGACGCTTCCGGAGTCACCTGATCCGGCTCGACGCCGAGCTGGTCGGCCACGATCGCCTTGAACCTGTCGTAGCTGAGGTCTGGCATCGCTGTTTCCTTCTTCTGCGGCTGCGGGAGATCCCGCATTCTGACCCGACACGATAGCGTCGGGGGGCGCCCAAGCATACGGACCGGACGCACCGTCGACGAACGCCTGGGGTGTGCTGTCAGGAGCGACGGCCGCCTCGCCGCCGCCGTCGTGCTGCGGTCGCTGTTCGGCAGCGCCGCTCTGCGGCGCCCGCCTGCGGCGTCGCGAGCTCGCGGCGCCCGTGCTCACCGACTCGGGTGCGGGCTCGTTGGCCGGGCCGACCGGCGTCACCTCATCCATCGTCACGCCTCACGCACCCAGGCCGCCGTCGACCTGCAGCACGTGGCCGGTGATGTAGCTCGCGGCCGGCGACGCGAGGAAGACGATCGCCTGCGCCACCTCGTCGGCGGTGCCGAGGCGCTGCATCGGCGTCGCCGTGACGGCTGCAGCGCGCGCCGCCTCCGGCAGGGTGCGCGTCATCTCGGTGTCGATGAACCCCGGCGCCACGGCATTGACCGTGATGCCCCGCGTGCCGACCTCGCGCGCCAGCGATTTCGTGAGGCCGATCAGCCCTGCCTTCGCGGCCGAGTAATTCGACTGTCCCGGGTTGCCCATCACCCCGGCGACGCTCGACACGTTGACGATGCGGCCCTGCCGTGCGCGCAGCATCGCCTTGAGTGCCGCGCGGCAGACCGCGAACGCGGCGGTGAGGTCGACGGCGATGACCTGCGTCCAGTCGTCGTCGCTCATGCGCACCGCCAGCCCGTCCCGATTGATACCGCCATTGTTGACGACAACGTCGATGCGGCCGAGCTCCTCGATGGTTCGCGAGACGAGCGACGCGGCGGCGGCGGTGTCGGCGAGATCCGCCTGCAGCGTGACCGCGCGAACACCGTGCTGGCGGGCGGCATCGGCAACCGTGTCGGCCTCGGCGCCGCGGCTCGAGTACGCGACCGCGACGTCCGCGCCTGCCTGTGCCAGCGCCACGACGGTCGCCGCGCCGATGCCACGCGAGCCGCCGGTGACGAGTGCGGCCGATCCCTGCAGCGCACCCGAGGTCACTGCGCCGCCACCTCCGTGAACGTTCGGGCCGCCTGGGGCGAGCTCACCTGCTGCGTGCGCGCCTCCGGCGCGATCCGCCGGGCGAGGCCGCTCAGCACCGAGCCCGGGCCCACCTCGACCAGGTCTCCGGCACCGAGGTCGACCAGGCGCCGCACGCACTCCACCCAGCGCACCGGGGCGGTGATCTGGCGGCGCAGGCGGTCGCGGATCTCGTCAGGCTCGGTCACCGCGGCGGCGTCGACGTTGGCGACAACCGGCACTCGCGCCCGGGAGACCTCGACGGCGTCGAGGACGGCCGCCACCTGCTCGGCGGCGTCTGCCATCAGCGGTGAGTGGAACGCGCCGCTGACATTGAGGCGGACCGCCCGCTTCGCGCCGCGCTCGAGTGCGAGGCGTTCCGCGGCCTCCACACCGGCGGTGGTGCCACTGATCACGGTCTGCTCGGGAGCGTTGATGTTCGCCACCACCACGATGCCCTCGGGCGACGCCTCGGCGCAGACCTCCTCCGCGGCAGCGGCGCCAAGGCCGAGCAGCGCGCTCATCGTGCCCTCGTGCATCGCGGCCATGGCCCGCCCGCGGGCGATCACCACGCGCATGGCGTCCGCGGGGCGCAGTGCCCCGGCGGCGACGCAGGCGGCGTACTCGCCGACGCTGTGGCCCGCGACCGCGACGACGTGGAGGTCCTGTGGCAGGGACAGGCCGAGCACCGCCTCGACGAAGAGCAACGCCGGCTGGGCCACATCGGTCGGCCGCAGCGACGCGTCGTCGCCGTCCAGAGCGGCGCGCAGATCGAGACCTTCCTCGGTGGCGGTGCGCAGCAGCTCGTCGCCGGCGGCCGACTCGAGCACCTCGCCGCCGGCCATGCCCGCGGCCTGGCTGCCCTGGCCCGGGAAGCAGAGCGCGAGCGCAGAAGTCAGCGCGGCCTACTCGGTCTCGACGACCTCACGCCCGCGGTAGAAGCCGCAGTTGGGACAGACCCGGTGCGGTGGCCGCGGCTGACGGCACTGCGGGCATGGCACGAGCGTGGGCAGTGAGAGCGCGTGATGGGAGCGGCGAAAGTCGCGCCGCCGTTTTGAGATGCGTTGTTTTGGGAGCGGCATGAAGGTCTCCGAGATGCAAACCCGCTGACCGCGAGCGCGCAGCCGGCGAGGACGAATGGCAATTATAAGGTCAGCGGTGCTCGCGAGCGGGAGTCCACGCCGGTTCTGTATACGGCGGCGACTGCAGCGCGTCGTAATCCGGCGAGTTGATCAGCGCCACCAGCCTGGCCCGCAGCGATTCGGTGACGCCGGCCTCGTCGAGGGCCTTCGCCACGTTGTTGCCGCGCTCGTCGAGGATGCCCAGCAGGAGGTGCTCCGGCCCGATGAAGCGCTGTCCCAGGCGTGTCGCCTCGGCGTTGGCGGCCGCAAGCGAGCGCCGAGTGCGCGTGCTGAACGGCCAGAGACGGAGCCCGTCGACGTGCAGGCGCGGGGGATCGACCAGCGTGCGCTCGTGGGCACGCGCGATCGACTCGTGCAGCGGTGGCACGCCCCACGACGCGCGGTCGTCGTCGCTGACGGTGGGGTCGACCTCGTAGAGCTCCCAGCGGCCCTCGCGCGCCTGGTACTGCGTGCCGTAGCGCTGCGGCCTGCCCTGCTGCACCAGCCAGCGGTCGTACGTCGCCGCCGCCAGCCCGCGCGCGTGGAACCACTGCGCCGCGCCCTCGACGCCGAGGTCGGCCGCGGTCCGGGCGAGGACGTGCGCGCGCCAGGAATGCTCGGGCGTGCCGCCGCGCTGGACGATCATGGCGGCGTGGTAGTGATCGTCGGCGCTCTGCACCCCGCCCTCATCGACCAGGTCCTCCACGCGCGCCCGCCGCGCGGCGTCGCGCATGCGGAGGTCGTGCGGCGGCGGGTCGGTGCTGTGGTCGGTGCCGTCCTCGAGGAACAGGGTGCGCAGCTCGTCGTTCATCGGCGCCGCCGGATGCCGCGCCCCTGCAGCTCCGGCCGCGGCAGCGTCTCCAGGCCGCGCCGCACCGTGCCGAGCGCGCGCGCGAGCTGGTCCTCGAGGTGGGTCATGACGTCGCGGGCGTACGAGTCCGCCTCACTGCGCACCGCTGCCGCGCGCGACTCGGCGTCGGCCACCAGCGCGTCCGCGTGCGCCTGCGCCTGACTGACTATCTGGTGCTGCGCCACGAGCAGCGAAGCCTGCTCGCCGGCGCGTTCCACCGTGCGCCCGGCGTGCTGCTCGGCGTCGGCGATCATGCGGTCGGCCTCGTCCTGTGCGGATGCCACCATGCGCTGCGCGTCGTCCAGCGTCTCACGTGCGTGCCGCAGCTCCTCGGGAAGGCCGAGACGGATGCGGTCGACCAGCTCGAGCAGCACGTCCTCGTCGAGCATCACGCTGCTGCTCAGCGGCAGCCGTCGCGCGCCCGACACCATGGTCTCCAGCTCGTCGACGAGATCGAGCAGGTTCTCCGTCTCGGCAACTCGCGTGCTCATCGCTCGCCCCGGTCGATGCCGTATTTGCGCTTCATGGCAGTAACGCTCGTCGCCGGCGCGAGCGCGTCGACATCGCCGCCGAGGCGGCAGACCTCCTTGATGATCGAGGACGAGACGAACACGTTGGAGAAGGACGTCATCAGGAACACGGTGTTCACCTCCGGATACAGGCGCCGGTTCATCAGGGCCAGCTGGAACTCGGATTCGAAGTCGGAGAGGGCACGCAGGCCACGCACGATGGCAGTCGCGCCCACCTCGCGTGCGAAGTCGACGGTGAGGCCCTCGAAGCTCGTCACCCGCACGCGGGGGTCCTCGCCGATGGCCTGGCGCAGCAGATGGATGCGCTCGTCCGTCGTGAACAGCGGCTCCTTGGCGGAGTTGGCGAGCACGCCCACGACGACGCGGTCGAAGATCTGCGTGCCGCGGCCGATGATGTCGAGGTGGCCGTTGGTCACGGGGTCGAAGCTGCCCGGATAGACGGCGATGCGCTCGCTCATGGTGTTTGTGTGCTGCGTCGCAAGAAGGTGAGTGTGGTGAGGCCGTGACGCGTCTCTCGTGCCCGCTCGAGCGCTCCGATGCGCTCGGGAAGGCGGCGCTTGACGTGATGTTCGCACACGACCAATCCGGGTGGATGGGCTCCCAGCAGGCCGAGCGTCGTGTCGAGCTCGTCGTCGCGGTATGGGGCGTCGACGAACGCGAGATCCGCTCCGGCCACCGTGGCGGGACTGCGCCGCAGCCAGGCGGCGACGTCCGAGCGCACGGTGTGGCAGCGCTCGCCGCAGCCGAAGCGCTCGGCAGTGGTGGCGATGCAGGCCAGCGGCACGCGGTCGCGGTCCACGAACGTCGCCGACGCGGCGCCGCGTGAGAGCGCCTCGAAGCCGACGGTTCCGGCGCCGGCGTAGAGGTCGAGCACCGTCATGCCCTCGATGCCGGGGCCGAGGATGTTGAACAGCGACTGCCGGATCAGCGAGCGCGTCGGCCGGATCTGCAGCCCTCGCGGCGTCTCGATCAACCGCCCCCGCCACTCGCCCGCCGTGATCCGCGTCGCGGCGCTCATCGGCTAGTCCAGGTCGAAGACGTCGCGATACCGCTGCATGGCCTCGGCGAGCGGCGGGTACGCGCTCAGCGAGGGATCCTCGTCGAGCACCCGGCGTGCGGCGTCGCGGGCACACGTCGACAGCGCCACGTCGAGCAGGTCCGCGGCCTGCATCTCCGGCAGCCCGTGCTGGCGCAGCCCCGCGACGTCGCCTGCCTTGCGGTCGGCCAGGTCCTGCTCGGCGAGCTCGAAGCCGCTCGTGTGCGTCGACAGGTAGTGCAGGCGCCGCAGGCTCCCCTCGTCGACGCCGCCCTCGAAAAGCAGGCAGTACGAGGGCCGCGGGCCGCGGCCGACGCGGCCGCGAAACTGATGCAGCTGGGCGAGCCCGAAGCGCTCGGCATGCTCGACCACCATGACGGTCGCGGCCGGCACATCGACCCCGA
>JAFALX010000062.1 GCA_019234035.1 Candidatus Dormiibacterota bacterium
CGCTGCCGACAGCGATACGCGGCATCCAGATGCTGCTGAACTCGGGCCTCGCCGCCGCCAGGAGCGGATATGCGCCCAGGCATTGCACGGCGAAGGCGGTCTCGCTCTCCGGCGAGTGCCGCGCCAGCCCTTCGCGGATGAGGCAGAGCTCGACCGCGGGCATATCGCCCCGGGGACGCAGCACGCGGACCAGGAGCTCATGCTCACCCAGCGCGACGACCAGCGGACGGTTGACGTGACCCGGCAGGCCTGCGCGCGAGACGGGTGCCAGGACGTCACGAGCAAGCGCCTCGCAGCTGGAGAGCAGGTCGAGCTGCTGCTGCGTGAGGTGCGCATATGTCGCATTCACGGAATGACGGCGATCCCCATGAGCTCGACCCGGGCGGCGGGATCGAAGAGCTCGCGCACTCCGAGCAGCGCCATCGCGGGGTAGTGGTCACCGAAGTGGCGGCGCCAGACGTCGCGCAACCGAGGCCGCGCGGCGCGGTACTCGCCGACATCGGTGACGAAGATCTGCATGGAGACGAGGTGTTCGGGGCCTCCACCGGCGGCACGCAGCACGGCGACCACGTTGCCCGCCGCGATGTCGTACTGGTCGACGAGATCGGCGCCGCCGATGGTTCCGTCCGGCAGCAGCGACGTCTGTCCCGCGAGGTAGACGGTGCGTCCGCCGCTGACCGCGACGCCGTGCGCGTAGCCGGACGGCTTCGCGAGCTCGGAGGGCGTCAGGATCTCGTGGTCGGTCACCGCCCGCTCCACTGGGGTTTGCGCCCTTCAGCCCGCGCTCGGTGAAACTCGGCGAAGTCCTCGGAGTGCATCAGCAGCGCCTGGGTGATCGCCTCGGTCTCCAGCGCCGCGCTGAGGTCCATGTCCAGCTCGCGCGTGAGCAGCGCCTTGGTCGTCGCGTATGCCATGAAGGGCCCTGTGGCCAGCCGCTGTGCCAGGGCGGCGGCGGCCTCCGCCAGGGCGCCGTCGTCGACGACCGACGTCGCCAGACCGATGCGCAGCGCGGTCTCGGCGTCGATCCGTTCACCGAGCAGCAGCAGCTCGGTGGCGCGGCCGAGGCCCACCAGACGCGGCAGCAGGTACGCGGACCCCATGTCGGCGCCGGCCAGGCCCACGTGAGTGAAGAGGAACGCGAGCGAGGCGCTGCGTGCGAGCACGCGCAGATCCGCCGCCAGCGCGATGACCGCGCCGGCACCGGCGGCGATGCCGTTCACCGCGGCGATCACCGGCAGGTGGATGTCGCGCAGGGCCCTGACCACCGCGCCGGTCATGCGGGTGAACTCGAGCAGCGCGCCGGTGGCCATGGTCCGGAGCGCGCCGATGATCTCCTCCACGTCGCCGCCGGAGCAGAAGCCACGCCCGCTGCCGGTGATGACCAGCACGCGCACGTCACCGCGATGGGGGAGCTCTGCGAGCAGGTCGCGCAGGTCGGCGTACGCCTCGAACGTGAGCGCGCCGAGCTTCTCCGGACGGCCGAACGTGATCGTGCCGATGTTGTCTGCAACGTGGAAGTCGAAGTGCCTCCAGTCGCGGGTGAACGCGGCCGAAGCGCGGAACGAGGTCACGCCGGCGTCTCGTGCAGCGCTCGCCGGTCCACCTTCCCGGATCCCGTGCGCGGGAGCTCCTCGATCAGGACGATCTCGTGCGGCACCTTGTGTCCGGAGAGCGCGCTGCGCACGTGGGCGCGGAGGTCGTCCGGCGATGGCTGCGCGCCCGTGCGCGGCACGACGTACGCGCGGATGCGCGTCAACCCGTCGCGGTCCACGCCGATGACGGCGGCCTCGCGCACGGCGGGATGAGCTGCCAGGCACGCCTCGACCTCGGTCGGCGCGACCCAGATGCCGCTGATCTTCAACAGGTCGTCGGCGCGCCCGCGGTACCAGAAGTACCCGTCGGCGTCGCGCTCCGCCAGATCGCCGGTCAGCACGGTGTTCGCGCTGAACGTCTGTGCCGTCTTCTCCGGTTCCTGCCAGTACTCGCGTGCGATGGTGTCGCCGCGGACGCGGAGGCGCCCGATGTCACCGTCGCCGGCCGGCTCACCGTCGTCATCGACGACGTCGATGTCGTAGCCGGGCACGGCCTCGCCCATGCTGCCGATGCGCACGCGGCCCGGCCTGCCCGAGATGAAGATGTGATACGCCTCGGACGACCCCATCCCGTCCATGACGGGCACACCGAAGCGGTCCAGCCAGCGCCGATGAATGAGTGCGGGCAGCGCCTCACCCGCGGACGTGCACAGGCGCAGGCAGCTCAGGTCCTGCTCCGCGGCGGTGGGATGCTCGAGCATCGCCTGCATCATCGTGGGCACGGTAACGAGGATGGACGGCCGGTGTCGCGCGACCAGCTCGAAGATGCGCTCCGGCGTGCTCCGCTCCGGAAAGACGATGCCGCTGCCGCCGACGCCGAAGGGATACAGCGCGGCGAGGTCGCGTGCGTACCCGAAGAACAGCTTCGGCACCGGCAGGACGACGTCGTCCGCGGTGATGTCGAGCACGCCGCGCGCGTAGTGCTCGTAGCTCGCGACGGCGCTGTGCGCGGGGTGGACGCATGCCTTCGGGTGCCCGGTGCTGCCGGTGGTGAACTTCCAGATGGCGATGTCGTCCGCGGCCGCCGGCACGGGCGCAAGCTGCTCCGCAGCGCCGGCCACGAGCGCCGCCAACGAGGCTTCGCCGCCTTTGAGCTCGGTGGTGCCATCGCCCGAGACGAGCAATAGAGGGCGATGCCGGCTCAGTGCCAGCGCCTCGCGGAGACGGGGCAGCGTGCCGGGGTCGACGATCACAGCCGCCGCCTCCGTGTAGTCGACGTAGTACGCGTAGTCCTTTGCCGGCAGGAATGTGTACGCCTCCGCGGTCACTGCGCCCACCTTCTGCACGGCATACCAGGCGGCGACGAACTCGAGCGAGTCGGCGAGCACCAGCAGCACGCGCTGCTGCGGACGAACACCCACCTCGAGCAACGCGTTGCCGATGCGGTTCATCGCTGCCGCAAGCGAGGCGTACGTGCGGGGCCCGGCGGGTGTGACGAGGGCGATGCTGTCGCCACGCCCCTGGTCGATGTTGCGGTCGACGAAGTACGCGGCGAGGTTGACGGCTGTCATACCTGCTCGCGAATGAGCTCGACGAGCATCGTGGTCAACGTCGTAAAGGTGCTGGCGCCCTCCTCTGCGGTGGCCTCCGCCGGTGCTCCGCAGTACGCCTCGTGCATATCCATCGCGATGAAGTCGGTCTTGCCGCTCGCCATCGCCGCCGGCATGTCCACGAAGTGGGACGGCAGAGTGCGCATGCGCTCGCCGTCGACGAGGCCGGGCCGCGTGGCGAGCACCAGCGACGTCTCGTACCGTCCGGCGTGCGCCGCGCCGCTCCTGAACTCGTCGGTGAGACGCTCGGCCATGCGCCTGCGCGTCACGTCGAACAGCACCGCGCCCGAGCCCTCTGCCGCCCGGCGCAGCGCGGCGACGTGCTCTGGCTCGAAGTGGCTGTTGACGATGACCACATGGGCGTACCCCTGGTCGCGCACCGCGGTGGTCACCTCGCTCACGAGCGCCTCGAGGGTGCCCGGGCTCAGCGACACCGCTCCGGGGAACGCCGCGGCATACCGAGTGACGCCGTAGCCGATCGGCGGCAGCACCAGGACGCGGAGCGCCGGGTCGCCCGCGAGCTCGCGCGCAGCCGCCTCGGCCACCTCCATCGAGATGATCGAGTCCGTGTCCAGCGGAGCGTGCGGGCCGTGGGGCTCCACGGCGCCGACCGGGAGCAGGAGCACGGTCGCCGCCCCGCGGAGCGCTCCCGCGGCAGGCGATGTCAGCTCGGCGAAGTGAAGGGGCGCCGGGGCGCCGCCCTCTCCCTGACTCACGACGGCGTGAACTTTACGGCCGATGAGGTGTCACCATGGCCCTGTCATGACGGCGCAGCGCATCGCCGTTATCGGCGGCGGCCCGGGGGGTCTGTACTTCGCCGCGCTGGCCAAGCAGCTCGAGCCTGGAGCGGACATCACCGTCTGGGAGCGCAACGCGGCCGACGACACCTTCGGATTCGGCGTCGTGTTCTCCGACGAGACCCTCGGCGGCATCGAGCACGCCGACCTGGCGATCCACGACGCGATGGCCCACACGTTCGCGCGCTGGGACGACATCGACGTCCACTACCGCGGCGAGGTCATCACGTCGGGCGGCCACGGTTTCGCGGCGATGAGCCGCAAGCGGCTGCTCCAGATCCTGCAGGAACGGTGCACGACGCTTGGCGTGACGCTCCGCTTTGGGAGTGACGCGCCGCCGGTCGAGGAGCTGGTCGCCGGCCACGACCTGGTTGTGGCCGCCGACGGCGTCAACTCGGCGACGCGAGGCCGGTTCGCGGGCACGTTCCAACCGGCGCTGGACGTGCGGCGTGTCAAGTTCATGTGGCTCGGCACCGACCTCGTCTTCGACGCGTTCAAGTTCTACATCCGCGAGACGCCGTGCGGCGTCATGCAGGTGCACGGGTACCCGTACGGCGCCGACGGCAGCACCTTCATCATCGAGATGAACGACGGCGTCTGGCGGCGCGCCGGCTTCGACGCGCTGTCCGGCCGCGCCTTCGCCCCGGGCGAGAGCGACGGCGCGAGCATCGCGAGGGTGCGCGAGCTGTGCGCCGATGTGCTCGACGGGCATGCGCTGCTCGCCAACAACTCGCGTTGGATCAGCTTCACCACCGTGCGCTGCGCGACCTGGCGACACCAGAACATCGTGCTGCTCGGTGACGCGGCCCACACGGCGCACTTCTCCATCGGTTCGGGCACCAAGCTGGCGATGGAGGACGCGCTGGCGCTCGCCGCCTGCCTGCACGAGCACGACACCGTCGCCCATGCACTCGCTGCATATGAGGTAGAACGCCGCCCGGTGGTGCTGTCGACGCAACGCGCGGCGCAGGCCAGCCTCGAATGGTTCGAGGACCTGGGCCAGTACA
>JAFALX010000131.1 GCA_019234035.1 Candidatus Dormiibacterota bacterium
GTGCTCCATCCCATGAGCAGCGATGGCGTTGTGGCGCCGGTGTCCACGAACCGATCACCGCCAAGCCACGCGAGAAGAACCGACAGGAGCCCGGCGGCGGCCACGATGATGATGGACGTGCGCCGCGCCAGAACCGCGCGCACGACGAGCGTCACCGCGCTTATGAGAAGCAGAGTCCCCAGGATTGCGTGTAGCGAGAGATTGAGCGGACCGTGAGTGATGGCGCGAAAAGACGCGCCCCAGAACCCTGCGCCAACGTCACCGTTGGGGAGTGCGGTCACCAGCGTCACCCAGATCCCGAGGGCGTACTGCACCAGCAGCATCACGCCGGCGGCAAATGCATTGATGTACAGACCCTTCGGCAGCGGGCGCTGATTCGGTGCGGTGACCTCGGCAATTTGAGCAGTCGCTGTGTTCACCCAAATTACTATACATACTGTATTGTGAAAGTGCAATGAGCCCGCGCCTGTACCGCCAGACACAGCGCGCTCTGGCTGCGGACGACACGCGGCGGCGGATCTTACGAGCAGCCCTCGACCGCCTCCTGAGCGGGGAGCGCTTCACCATCGACGGGGTCGCGACGAGCGCCGGGGTCACCCGCGCGACGGTCTACGCGCATTTCGCCGGCGGCGCTGCGGAGATGCGAGACGCCGTCTACGACGATCTCGCTGAGGCCGGCGGTTTGACGCGGCTCCCCATCGCGTTCGCCAGTCAAGATCCGCGCGAGGGGCTGCGCACGCTGGTGGAGATCTTTTGTTCCTTCTACGCCGCCCACCGAGCTGTGCTTCGCCGCCTCAATGCCCTCGCGAATCTCGGTCGCGAGGACGGGGCACACGGCAATCGCAACGAGCGACGGCGGACGGCCCTCTCGGTTCTGATGAGCCGCATTGCTGACGCGGGAGGGCCTCCGGTCGATGTGGACTCCACGGTGACCACGCTCCTCGCCCTGACGAGCTTCGCGTTCTTCGATCAGCTGGCGAACGATGTCCCGGGAGTGGACGCAATCACCTCGCGGATCTGGGCGTTGGTGTGCGCGACGGTGGACGCCGCCACAGCGCAAGCATCCGAGGTCGCTCAGAAGGCGGGGCTCTCGAAGCGATAGCCTGACGTCGGTGTCAGCCGACGTCCTTGTCGTGGGGGCCGGGGCCATCGGTCTCGCGGTGGCCCTGGAGCTGCGCCGCGCCGGCGTCGAGGAGGTGACGGTCGTCGACCGCCACCCGTCGCCGGGCATGGGCTCGACCGGGCGTGCCAACGGCGGCGTGCGCGCGCAGTTCGCGACCGAGATCAACATCCGCTTCTCGCAGCACACGATTCAGGCGCTTGCCGAGCTGGACGTCGCGACTGCGGGCCGAGTCGGTTATCGACCCATCGGCTATCTGTTCATGGCGGGCACGGCGGCGAGCGCAGACGCACTCCTCCGCTCGGTTGCCATGCAGCGGTCACTCGGCGTGCCGGTCGAGTGGATGACTGCGCACCGGGTCGAAGAGCTCGCGCCGCTCGTGAGCGTGCGAGGTCTTCGATCCGCTGCGTTCTGCGCCTCGGACGGCATCATCGATCCGAGCGGAGTGACCGCGGCGCTGTGCGCCGAAGGCCGCCGCCTCGGCGTGCACTACGTGTTCGACCACACGGTGAGCGGCATCGAGCGCTCGGGAGACGTCGCGCTCGTGCAGTGTGGCGAGCGCACCTTCGAGGCGGCGTACGTGGTCAACGCAGCGGGTCCGTTTGCACGCGAGGTCGCTGCGATGGAAGGCGTCGACCTGCCCGTGGCTCCGCGCCGGCGCAACCTCGTGGTCACCGAGCCGATCCCGGACGCTCCGCCGCGCATACCGATGTGCGTCGACATGGACACCGGCGTGCTGATCCGGCGTGAGGGACCGGGCGTGCTCATCGCGTACTCCGACCCCGGGAGCCCGGTCACGCTCGATACGAGCTTCGACGACGCGTACCTCGACGACGTCGCCGCGCGCCTCGTGAATCGCTTTCCCGCGCCGCTTGCGGCGACGATCGATCCGCGCAAGTGCTGGGCCGGCCTCTATCCGGAGACCGCGGACCACCACGCGATCATCGACGCGCCGAGCGACGCTCCGTGGTTCATCCAATGCGCCGGCTTCGGCGGCCACGGGATCATGCATTCGCTCGCCGCCGGGCGCGCCGTCGCCGAGCTCGTCACGGCGGGGCGCTGCACCTCGTTCGATCTCGCGCCGCTGCGACTCCGCCGCTTCGCCGATAAGGACCTCACACTCACAGTGGAGACGGCGGTCCTGTGAGCCGCAGCTCCTCGAGCTCCGCGAGCAGGCCGTCGAACTCGGCGATCTCGGTGGCGTCGAGGTCGCGGAGCGGCGCCCGGACGGCGGGTTCGATCGCCACGCCGCGCCGGGCGAGGATCCGCTTCAGCGCCGCCTGAAATGGGAAGCGCTGCACCAGGGCGCGCACGCGTCCCGCCTCCACGGCGTCGGCCGCGGAGCCGGAGCGCACTGCCCGCACCGTGACCTCGGGCAGCGCGGCCGCGAGGCCGGACACCGCGCCCGCGGCACCGTGCTGCAGCCCCAGGTGGATCAGCTCCTCAGCGCCGACGAACACGTCCAGCCCGGGCAGCAGGTACGGCTCCACGCGTTCGAAGGGCGCGTCCGAGACCTTGAGGCCGGCCAGGTTCGGCGCCTGTGCGCGGAGCCGCTCGATGATGGCGAGCGGCACGGCGTATCCGCTGCGCGCGGCGAACTCGTAGACGTAGAACGGCAACGGGTCGGCCGCGTGCGCCGCAGCCACGAAGTGGCGCTCGAGGCCGGCCTCGTCGAGGGCGTAGTACGGCGGCGCGATCACGGCGACGCCCGCGGCGCCGTCCTCGACGGCGTGCTCGGCGAGGCGGACGGTGTCCCGTGTCGACTGGGCGCCGCAGTGCACGATGATCGCCAGCCGCGGCGGGGCGAAGCCCACGAAGGTCCGCGCCGCCTCCCGGCGCTCGTCCGGCGAGAGCAGCACCCCCTCGCCGGTGGTGCCCAGCACCAGCAGGCCATCGAGGCCGGAGGCGGCGTAGAAGGCCGTCAACGGCTCGATCCCCGCGACATCGACGGCGTTGCCGTCGTGGCTCAGCGGGGTGACGGCGGCAGCCAGCGCTCGTGGGGCTCGGGTCATATCGCTCCAGTGTGTGAGGATTGGCGGCCATGCTTCGGGCCACGGCCCAGCGGGCGACCTGGTGGCCCGCCGCAGCGCTCGCGCTCGGAACGCTGCCCTTCATCACGCGACGAGTCGGGACGCCCGACTATTGGTGGCACACGCTCACCGGCCAGCTCATCGTGCACGGGCACGGCCTGGTGCGCAGCGACCTCTACACATACACGGTGGCGGGCGCGCCGTGGACCGACCACGAGTACGGATCGCAGGTGATCTTCTACGCGCTGACGCGCGGCGGTGGGCTGCTCGCGGTCAGCGTGTTCTGGGCGCTGGTGGTGTTCATCGGCTTCCTGCTGGTGCTGGAGCGGATTCGCTTCGCAGGTGGCGCGGAGCCGGTGATCGCCGGCGTGTCGCTGATCCTCGGCGCCGCCGCGGGTGCGTTCATGTGGAGCGCCGCGCCGCAGATGTGGGACTTCATGTTCATCGCGCTGGAGCTGCTCATCATCGAACGCTTCCTCGCGGGTCATCTGCGCGTGCTGTGGTTCATGCCGCTGGTCATGCTCGTGTGGGCGAATCTGCACGGCGGCTTCCTCGTCGGCATCCTCATCCTCGTCGTGCTCTTCGTCGCGCTCGCGGTGCAGTGGCTGCTCCACGGACGCGGGCTGCACGAGCGGGTGCTGCTCGGGCGCACGGCGCTGACGACGGCCGGCTGCATCGTTGCGAGCTTCCTCACGCCGTGGGGTCCGTCGCTCTTCATCTACGTGTGGCGCACGCTGTTCAGCCCGGAGCAGCCGGCGTTCATCGCGGAGTGGCAGTCACCCGACTTCCACGACATCAAGCTGCTCGGCTTTCTCGTGATGCTCCTGGCGGTGATGGTCGGGTACATCTTCCGCCGCCCACGGTTGTTCGACACGCTGCTCGTGGTGCTCACCGCGGCCCTGGCGCTGCGCTCTGTGCGCTTCACCATCGTGTTCGCCGTCGTCGCGACCCCGGTCGTCGCCTGGCAGTGGAGCGCTGCGTGGTTCGAGATACGCGATCGCGTGATGTCGCGCCTGCCGGGCCTCACACCGCGCGACGTCGCGTTCGGCACCGGCGTCATCGCCGCGGCCGTCGCTGTCGGCGGCGTGGGTCTCGCCGGGCTGACTCTCCGCGGCCAGACGGCGTCGACCAACGCCAACTTCCCCGTCGCGGCCGGGGACTGGCTGGCGGCGCATCCGAGCGTGGGCACGCGCATGTTCAACCAGTACGACTGGGGCGGGTATCTCGCGTATCGGTTCTATCCGCAGTCCAATCGCAGGGTCTTCATCTACGGCGAGGCGGAGCTGATGGGGGATCAGCTGCTCGCCGACTACGTCGAGGTGAACCAGGTGAAGAGCGACTGGCAGCAGGTGCTCGACCGCTACGGCGTCGACTACGTCGTGTTCGCGGCCGGAAAGCCGATCGACGCGGTGCTGCAGCAGTCGGGGCAGTGGACCCTCGCCTACAGCGACAGCGTCGCAAACATCTTCGTGCGCCAGCACCCGGCCTGATCTCTCGTGCTTCGCGCCGGAGGCGCTTGGCGAAACTACCCGCTGATACACTGACGGCGCGAAATGTGTGGAATCACCGGGTTTTGGGGACGGCCTGATCGTCGCCTGCTGGAGGCGATGACGGAGTCGGTGCGGCATCGCGGACCCGACGACGTCGGCTACTTCGAGGATGAGCACGCGTCCCTGGGGTTCCGCCGCCTCAGCATCATCGACATCGAGCACGGCCATCAGCCGATGGCGATGGACGATGGTGCGCTGCAGATCGTCTACAACGGCGAGGTCTACAACTTCCGCGAGCTGCGTCTCGATCTCGAGCGCGCCGGTCATGTGTTCCAGACGACGAGCGACACCGAGGTGGTGCTGCACGCATACGCACGCTGGGGTGTCGATTGCTTCCGCCGCTTCAACGGCATGTGGGCGCTGGCGATCCTGGATCGTCGCGGCGACGCGCCGCAGCTGGTGCTCGCACGCGATCACTTCGGCATCAAGCCGCTCTTCTACGCACGGCACGACGGTCGCGTCGTGTTCGGCTCGGAGATCAAGGCGCTGCTCCAGGACCCCACGTTCCCACGCGCGGTCGACGAGCAGCAGATGTACGAGTACCTGCGCCACGGCCTCTTCGACCACAACGACGCCACGTTCTTCCAGGGCGTGCGCCAGATCCCTGCTGCCGCGTACGCCGTCATCGACGGCGGCGGCATCACCGAGACGAAGTACTGGACGCCGCGCATCTCCGAGGACGGTGATCCGTCGCCGCAGGCGTTTCGCGCCGTATTCGAGCGCGCGGTGCACCGCCGCCTCGTCGCCGACGTGCCGGTCGGCATCTGCCTGAGCGGTGGCCTCGATTCATCGTCCATCTGCACGGTGATGGCGCGGGAGCTGCGCGAGCACGTGCCGGACTCCGAGTCGATGGGTGACCGGCTCAAGACGTTCTCTGCATACTTCCCCGGCGACCCCATCGACGAGAGCGCGTACATCGAGACGGTGGTGCGCGCCACCGGCGCCGACAGCAGCGTGGTCGAGCCCACGGAGATCGACTTCATCCGTGAGATGGAACCGTGGGTGTGGCACATGGAGGAGCCGATGGTGTCGTCGGCGCCGTTTGCCATGTGGATGGTGATGCGGCTCGCGCGCAAGCAGGTGAAGGTGGTGCTCGATGGGCAGGCGGGCGACGAGCTGCTCGGCGGCTACGACCACTATCCGTACGTCTATCTGCGGCAGCTCCTTCGCGAGCGGCGGTACGCCAGGTTCGCCTCTGAGGCATGGCTGTCGCGCGACATCGTGTGGCCGCTGGCGAAGCGCCGCCTGTGGGACCGTCGCCATCACAACGACACGGCGGACATGCTGCGCCCGGAGTTCATCGGGCGGCACGCACCGCCCGTGGATGACCGTGTGCAGGACGACCTGAAGCGGCGGCTGCTGCAGGACTTCGTGACGTACAGCCTCCCGCCGCTGCTGCGGTACGAGGATCGCGCGTCGATGGCGCACTCGCTCGAGGCACGGCTGCCCTTCCTCGACCAGGAGCTCGTGGAGCACATCCTGCGGCTGCCGTCGTCGGCGATCATCAACCGGGGCTGGACGCGGGCGGTGGTGCGCCGCGCGCTGCACGGACTGCTTCCCATCGAGGTCGAGACGCGGCGCAAGAAGATCGGGTTCACCACACCGGAGTTCCGCTGGTACCGGCGTCAGCGCGCGGCGATGCAGAGCCTGATGCGCTCGCCGGCATTCCGTGCACGCAAGTACTGGAGGGGCGACGAGATCGCGCGCCGGTTTGCGATGGCGTGCCGCGGCGAGGTGGAGGAGTCGATGTTCTTCTGGCGCGCGGTGAACGCCGAGGTGTGGATGCGGCTCTACATCGACAACGCGACGATGGCGCTCGACGAGCGCAGCCAGACGCACGGGTTCGTTGCGCGTGGCGACGACGCGGTCGCCGCGGCGCTGGACGGCGGTGAGGCGCTGGTCGCCGCAGGTCGCGCCAACTGGGCACGTCACGTCTTTCTCGAGCATCGCGACCAGGCGTGGGCGCGTGTCCCGCTGCGCTCCGAGCTGCTGAAGCCCGGCTCCGACATCGTCGCGGCGATCGCACGATCACTCGACTCGCTCGCCCGTGACGGCGTGACGGTTCGCGACGGCGACCTCGTGCTCGTCAGCGAGAAGGCGCTGGCCATCAGTCAGGGCCGCTCCTATCC
>JAFALX010000160.1 GCA_019234035.1 Candidatus Dormiibacterota bacterium
CGCCGAGAGCCCCGCAGCGCGCAGTCGTTCCGGTTGCAGGTTGAGCAGCGCCATCGGCGTCGGTGAACCATCGAAGAGTCCGAGCACGCGGCCGTGGATCGCCGACGCCGCCGCACCGGCGAGCTGCTGGAAGACGATCGCGCGGAGCAGCGCCTGGAACGCGTCGTCTGACGGCGGCCGTACCGCGAGCGGCCCGATGCGCTGCACGATCTCCGTGAAGGCCGGATCGAGCTTGACGATGCGCCGCGCCACTGCGTCCACGCGCAGAGCATGCACCGAACAGAAATAGAAATGGCCGCGGGGCGAAAGTCAGACCCCGCGGCCGGCAGTCGGTTATCGAACCTAGGCTGACGCCAGCTCGCGCTCCGCGCTCACCTCGCGCAGCCCACCGCTGTTGACGTCGTACACGAAGCCGCGTATCGACGTCTTGTTGGGGATGAAGGGGCTGGCCTTGAGGCGGCCGATCGACTGACGCACGTCCTCGTCGAGGTCGGGGAACGCCTCGAGCGCGAACGGCGGCTTGAGGCCGGTCGCGTCCTGGACCTTGCGCTTCACGTCGTCGTCGCTGAACGTGAGCATCCCGCAGTCGGTGTGATGGATGAGGATGACCTCCTCGGTGCCGAGCAGCAGCTGCGAGATGAGCAGCGAGCGGATGACGTCGTCGGTCACGACGCCGCCGGCGTTACGGATGATGTGGGCGTCACCCACCTGCAGGCCGAGCGCAGACGTTGGATGGATGCGTGCATCCATGCACGCGACAATCGCCACCTTGCGTCCCGGCGGCATCGGCTTGTTGGCGTGGGCGAAGTCCGCCTGGTATTTCTCGTTGTTCTGCAGCAGCTGGTCAGTGGTCGACATGAGACCGCCTCCTGAGTGATCTGTCTGGCGCGCACGAAAGTGCGAGCCGGCTATCTGAATCGCGCGGTGATTCGGGGAGTGCTAGACGCGACAGATCGCGGTGCCGCAGCAGCCGTGGTCCAGCCACAGCCGGCGGGTGAGCGGCGCGGGCCTGCCCAACATCTCGCGACAAACCCTAACACTCCCTACCTCTCCCTACGGCTTCCCGCATTGCGGATACGTAGGATCTCCCATCAAAGGAAGGGGTCAATCGGGGCCGTTTCCGATGGTGAGTCCGGTCACAACTCTCGCCCCCGGCAGCGCGGCCAGCGCCGCCGGTGCCACCTGCACCTTGAGCGCGCGGCTGCCCCCGCCGACGATCACCTGTTCCTGGTCCATCACTCGCGAGTCGATGTAGAGCGGCAGCTCCTCGCGGAGTCCGAACGGGGTGACGCCGCCGATGAGCATGCCGGTCAGCTCGCGGGTCACCTGCGCCGGAGCGAACGACGCCTTGCGCACCCCGAGCAGCGAGCAGACGGTGTGGTTGTACGTCGAGCCGGTCGGTGGCGAGCACGACGCAGGCGCAGGCGACGACCGGCTCCTTCCGCGCGGCCACGACGATCGTGTTCGCGGACATCGAGAGCGGATAGCCGTAGCGCTCGCAGAACGCCGCCGTATCGGCGAACTCCGGGTCGCAGGCGATCTCGCTGTACGGGTGCCCGGACTCGCGCAGCCGCGCACGGACCCGCTCCTCGATTGTGGAGTCGCCGCCGGCAGTCACGGCGCTCGATGGTGCCACGGCCCACCCGGCAGAGCCGCGTCGAGGGAGGTCCCCCGAGCCGTCCCTCGCCGCAGCAGATGCCGCCCCCGAGTTCCCTGGTCTCCGACGCCGAAAGTGTGGAACATAAACAGGGCTGTTTGGAAGTAAAGATTTGTGTAGGTCGCTTGACAGGCGTGTGAAGCGCGGACGTGGCCGCCCGCTCGGCCGGATTAGGCGATTGATGCGTAGAGTCGTGCGCCGTGCGCATCGCAGTGCCGGCTGAGACGGCGCCCTTCGAGACCCGCGTTGCGATCGTGCCGCGCTCGGTCGGTCGGCTGACGGCCGCCGGCGGATCGGTGGTCGTGCAAGCCGGCGCGGGCGCGGCCGCCGGCTTCACCGACGAGGCCTACATCGAGGCCGGAGCCTCGATCGAACCCAATCGGAAGGAGCTGCTGAGCACGGCCGATCTCACGATCGTCGTCCGCCGCCCCTCGGCGGACGACCTGCGGCTGCTCAAGCCCGGCTCGGCGATCATCGGCATGCTCGACCCCGCCGGCGATCCCGGTCCGCTGCTGATCCTGACCGAGCGCCAGATCAGCGCCTTCCGCATGGAGGCGATCCCGCGCATCAGCCGGGCGCAGGACATGGACGTGCTCTCGTCGATGGCCACCCTCGCGGGCTACCACGCCGGCGTCCTCGCCGCGTACCGCCTGCCGCGCATCTTCCCGCTGCTGATGACGGCCGCCGGCACCATCACGCCCGCGCGCGCGCTGGTCCTGGGCGCCGGCGTTGCAGGCCTTCAGGCGATCGCCACGTGCAAGCGGCTCGGCGCCGTCGTCGAGGCGTACGACGTGCGGCCCGCCGTGCGCGAGCAGGTGGAATCGCTCGGCGCCCGCTTCGTCGACGTCGGCGTCGAGTCCGAGGAGCACCAGGATGCGGGCGGCTACGCGAAGGAGCTGAGCGCCGACGCGCAGGAGCGCGAGCACGAGGTGCTCGGCCAGCACGTGATGGACGCGGACGTCGTCATCACGACGGCGCTCATCCCCGGCAGGCCGGCGCCGGTGCTCATCACGCGGGACATGGTCGCGGGGATGCGCCACGGCTCGGTGATCGTGGACCTCGCCGCGCCCGGCGGCGGCAACTGCGAGCTCACCAAGCCGGATGAAGAGGTCACCACCCAGGGCGGCGTGCTCGTCCTCGGCCCCACGAACCTGCCCGCGGCGCTGCCCGGACAGGCCAGCCAGCTGTACTCGAACAACGTGACGCGGTTCCTCACGCTTGTGGTCAAGAATGGCCAGATCACGCTGGACTTCAACGACGCCGTCGTCGCCGCGACGCTGATGACGCATGACGGGCTGCCGCGCGGCGAGCAGATGCTGCGGCTGCTGGAGGGGGCGACGTCATGAGCCCGGGCCAGACGCTCGCCCTCGGCCTGTTCATCTTCGTGCTCGCCGTGTTCGTCGGATTCCTGCTGATCTCACGCGTGCCGACGCTGCTGCACACGCCGCTGATGTCGGCGACCAACTTCATCCATGGCATCGTGCTGGTCGGCGCGCTGACGGTCGCAGCCGGTGTGCACGACGCCCTGGGTTACACGATCGCGGTCCTGGCGGTGCTGCTCGGCACCCTGAACGTCGTCGGCGGCTGGGTCGTCACCGACCGCATGCTCGAGATGTTCAAGGGCAAGAAGGAGGAACGGGCGCGGCCCGCGGCGCCGGCGACGTCCGGCGCTGCGGCGCCGGCCAAGGCCGCCTCTGACGGCAACCCCCCGCCGCCACCACCCGGCAAGGACGGCTAGCCCCGATGCTGCCCTCCGGACTCACCCTGCTCGGCTACACCGCGACGATCTTCTGCTTCATGTACGGCCTCTACCTGCTGCGCTCGCCCGCGACGGCGCTGCGCGGCAACCGGCTCGCCGCCGTCGGCATGCTGCTCGTGCTCGGCATCACGTTCGGGCTCATCTCGAGCTCGCACAACTGGGCCCTGATCGCGCTGCCAATCGCGGTCGGCTCGCTGGCGGGTGTCTACGCCGCGCGCACGGTGCGCATGACCGCGATGCCGCAGATGGTGGCGCTGTTCAACGGCATGGGAGGCGGCGCGGCCGCACTGGTCGCCACCCAGGACTTTCGCAACGCGGTGGCGACGCATACGGCGACCCCCGACCTCACGTGGTCGATCATGGCCGGCACGGTCATCGGCTCACTCAGCTTCGCGGGAAGCCTCGTTGCGTTCGCCAAGCTGCAGGGGATCATGCCGGGGCGGC
>JAFALX010000368.1 GCA_019234035.1 Candidatus Dormiibacterota bacterium
TGGGTGGTGACGGGCTACCTGCTCGCGCAGGGTGCGGTGATTCCGCTCACCGGCTGGGCAACGGATCGCTGGGGCACCAAGCGCCTCTATCTGCTCACGATCGCGCTGTTCACGCTGGCGTCGATGGCCTGCGGCATCGCGCAGAACCTGCCCGAGCTCATCGTCTTCCGCATCCTGCAGGGTGTCGGCGGCGGGATGCTCATGCCGATCGGCATGACGATCATCCTGCAGGCCGTCGGTCCCGAGAACATGGGCCGCGTCATGGGCATCTTCGGTGTGCCCATGCTGCTCGCGCCGGCGCTGGGCCCGGTGCTCGGCGGCTGGTTCGTGCAGGACTTCACCTGGCGTCTCATCTTCTATGTGAACGTCCCGATCGGGATCGTCGCGTTCATCTCCGCGTGGCGCTTCCTCGTCGAGTCGCAGAAGCGTCACGGGCTTCGGCTCGATACATTCGGGCTCTTGACGGCGACGCCCGCCGTGGTGTCGCTGCTGTACGCCGTCGACCGCAGCACCGCGCTGGGCTGGACCGCTCCGCTCGTGCTGACGCTGCTCGGTTCGGCCGCGATCTTCTTCACGTCGTTCGTGCTGAGCCAGCTGAGTCATCGCCGCTGGGCGACGCTGCTCATGTTCCCGCTCATCGTGCTGACCGTGGCCATGGGCGTGCGCGGCGGACTCGTGTCCGGCTGGGCGTCACTCGAGGCACTGGTGATGTTCGGCTCCGCGTTGATCGCCGTGGTCGACGTCTGGCTCGGCGTGCGCCGTGCCCAGGAGCCGCTGCTGCACCTCGAGCTGTTCCGCGACACGACCTTCTCGTTGTCGCAGGTGCTCAGCTTCATCATCGTCACGGTGATGTTCGGGGCGATGCTGCTCATCCCCCTGTACCTGCAGCAGGTGCACGGCTACAACGCGCTGCAGACCGGCCTCTCGCTCCTGCCGCAAGCGGTGACCGCGGCGATCGCCATGCCGCTCGGCGGTGTGCTCACCGACCGCATCGGTCCCAAGCCAGTGGTGGTGTTCGGCATGGTGCTGCTCACGCTCGGCGGCGTGGTGCTCGCGCAGATCCACGCGGACTCGCCGATCATTCTCGTCATCGGCGCGTTGCTGCTGCGCGGATTCGCGATGGGCTTCGCGATGATGCCCGCGATGTCCGCGGGCCTGGCGCGCATTCCGCGAAATCTTACCTCGCGCGCCTCGAGCATCACCAACAGCCTGCAACGCATCGGCTCGTCCGTGGGCATCGCCGTGCTGGTCACGGTCCTGGTCGCTCAGTTTGTGCCTGCAGCGGCAGCAACTCCCTGCACGCCGTCGCCGAGCGTGGTGAGCGCGGTCTCGGCGGCGGAAAACCGTGACGTGACCGCGGCGCAGATCTGCGCGCAGCTCAAGCACGGGTTCACCAACGTGTCGTTCCAGGGATCGTCGACGTCATCGGGCCCGCACACCGGAATCCTGGAGCTCGACGCGTTCGTGAAGAGCTACGGTGATCAGGTGTCGAGCAACGCGTTCGACCGCGTGTTCGCGCTCACCGCGATCCTGGCGGCGATCGGGATCATCCCGGCGCTGTTCCTGCGCAGGCCCGAGAAGGCCGGAGCCCGCCCCGCGCTCGCCGCCTGATACATCGGTGCGCTCTGGTGACGGCGTGACCATCGCGAACCGCTGCGCTTAGGGCTACGCGGCTCGGCCTCGCACTGCTGCGCCATTGTCGCGCTCAGCCTCGCTCCGGGGTCCCCGCGAAATCGAAGATTTCGTGGGGTGGTCTCCGCTGCGCACGCGCTTGCGGCTCGTGCTGTCTCCCCTCGCCAGCGCGCTCGGTTGTTCAGGCGCCCGCGGGTGCGGCCTGCGGAGCCTGCATAAGTCCGACCTGCATCAGGAACTCGCCCAAGCTCCAATAGTCGGTGTTGCGCCTGATCAAGCCGTTGTCGAGCTCGCCGACGGAGACGCCGTGGATGGCAAACGGCTTTCCTGTCGCCGGAAACACCTTGCCGCCGTCATTGGTGCCTTTCAGGACCCACTCGATCGCATAGACGCTGTCGGAGGAAAACCCGAAGACCGACTCCATCGCGTAGTCGGTCGAGAACTCGTCCACCATCGTGTCGATCCACGCCGCAACGTCGGTCCGCCCGCTGTGTGTCTCGCCGAGTGCGACGTCTGTGTAGGTCACATCCGGCGTCATGAACGACGTGATCCGCTGCCCGTCGTGCGAGCTCCACGCCTCGAGGTAGTCGTCGTACCAAGCCATGGTGTTGCCCTCTCCGCCTGCTGCTGCCACCGCCGCCGGGGTCCGGCCGCGCCCACGCGAGTCTAGCGGCCCGCCGGTGCGTTTGTGTCAGCCGCCGGCGGCGCGGTAGCGCGCGGCGCGCGCCTGCAGCAGGTCGTCGATCGGGACGTCGCGCAGCGCGTCGAGGTGACGAACGATCGCCCCGCGAAGCATGGCGACCACCACGTCGGGATGCGCATGCGCGCCGGGCTCCGGCTCGGGCACGAGCTCGTCGACCAGGCCGACGTCGTGCGCCGTGTCGACCCCGGGCCGCAGCGCCGCTGCGGCGCGCGCGCGCTGCCCGGCATCGCGGTACAGGATCGCCGCACACGTCTCCGGCGGCGCGACGGTGTACACCGCGTTCTCCAGTGCGAGCACGCGGTCGGCAAGAGCCAGTGCGAGCGCGCCGCCCGAGCCTCCCTCGCTCAGGATCACGCTGACGGTCGGCACCCGCAGACCCAGCATGCAGAGCAGTGAGTCGGCGATCGCCCAGGCCTGGCCGCGCTCCTCGGCACCGACACCCGCGTGCGCCGCGGGCGTGTCGACGAGACAGATGACGGGCATGCCGAAGCGCTCGGCCTGCCGCATGAGCCGGATGGCCTTGCGATAGCCCTCGGGATGCGGCATGCCGAAGTTGTGCAGCGCCCGCGTCATCGGGTCGGTGCCCTTCTCCTGGCCGATGACCATCACCGGTCGCTCGTCGAGCCATGCCGGGCCGCCGACCACGGCGTGGTCGTCACCGAAGAGGCGATCGCCACGGAGCTCGACCCAGCCGTCGAACCCGCCGGCGATGACCTGCAGCGCCCGCGGGCGGTTGGGATGGCGCGCCAGCTCGACTCGGGCGAACGCCTCCTTCTCGCGCTCGGCGGTCTCGGTTGCGGTACTCATGCCATGTACAGCTTGAGCAGCGAGCTGATCGTGGGGCGCAGCCGCTGCCGCGCCACCACCATGTCGACCATGCCGTGTGCCAGCAGGAACTCGGCGGTCTGGAATCCATCCGGCAGGTATTCGTGCGCCGCCTGCTCGATGACGCGGCCGCCGGCAAAGCCGATGCGCGCGCCGGGTTCGGCGAGGATGATGTCCGCCTGTGCGGCGAACGACGCGCTGACCCCGCCGAAGCAGGGATCGCCGAGCACGGCGAGATAGGGCAGCTTCGCGCCGGCGACGGCCGCGACGCCGACCGAGCAGCGCGCCATCTGCGCCAGTGACGCGATGCCCTCCTGCATGCGGGCGCCGCCCGAGGTGCACACGGCCACGAGCGCACGCTGCTCGGCAACGGCGAGCTCGCAGCCGCGCGTGAACATCTCCCCTGCGACGCTTCCCAGTGAGCCGCCGAGGAACGCGAAGTCCATGCTCGCCAGCACCGCGGGCACGCCACCGACCTCGGCACGTGCCACCGAGAACACCTCGTCGACGCCGGCGCGCTCGCGGGCGCGAGCCACGGCGGCCGGATACGGCGTGCCGTCATCGAACTCGAGGGGATCACGGTCGCCGATCCCGCCGTCCAGGAGCTGTGCCGACCGCGGATCCGCGAGCTGGGCGATCCGCTCCACCGCCGGCACACGCGCGTGGTGGCCGCACTGGCTGCACACGTTGAGCTCGGCGCGGAACCGATCGGCGACGGACCGGCGGCCGCACGATGGGCACGCGACCGTTCCGGCCGGCGCGACCGGCCGCATGTCGGGGCCGGGAGCCGTGATCCGCCGCTCCGGCGCCTGCCGGCGCGCGGTCACCGCGGTGACGACGTCCATTCCATCGCAAAGCCGCCCCATGTGGCGCCGGCCCCGAACGCGACGCTCAGCACCCGTGAGCCCGGGTGCAGCCTGCCGGTCGCCTCGGCCTCGGCGAAGGCCAGCGGCACCGACGCCGCGCCGGTGTTCCCCAGCCGGTCGACGTTGATCACGAACCGATCGAGCGAGAGCCCGCCGCGCTTGGCGACAGCCTCGATGATCCGCTGGTTCGCCTGATGGGGGATGACGACGTCGATGTCGTCCATCGTCCATCCCGCCGCCTCGCAGAGCTCTGCGCACAGCTCGGTCATCTGCTCCACGGCCATCCGGAACGTGCCCTTGCCGGCCAGCCGCAGCCCGTCACCGGTGTCCGGGTACTCCTCGGACGGCCCGTAATAGATGAGGTCGGCGTGCGACCCGTCCGAGCCCCACCGTGACGCGAGGATGCCGCCGGCGTCGCCCGCGCCGAGCACCATCGCACCGGCGCCGTCGCCGAACAGCACACATGTGGAGCGATCGGTGTAATCGACGAGCTTGGTCAGCGCTTCGGCGCCGATGAGCAGCACGGTTGATGCGGTCCCGGCGCGGATGAGGCCGTCGGCGACGATCAACCCGTCGACGAAGCCGGAGCAGGCGGCGTTGACGTCGAACGCGGGCACGCTCGCCATCTCGAGCCGGCGCTGCACGAGGCACGCGACGGGCGGGATGAACGTGTCGGGGCTGCTGGTGGCGACGATGATTGCGTCGACCGACTCCAGACCGGCATGGTCCAGCGCGGTCTTCCCGGCTGCAGCCGCGAGCATGGAGGTCGTGACGCCGGCCCCGCTGCGGCGCCGTTCGCGGATCCCAGTGCGTTCCAGGATCCACGCGTCCGACGTGCGCACCACCCGCTCGAGATCGGCGTTGCTGATCACGGCCTCGGGCAGGCAGACGCCTGTCGAGAGGACCACAGACGCGCGTGCGCGACCGGTCGCCCCCGGGGCGCGCTCGACTGCCGTCAGTGGTGTGGCGGGCATCAGGGTCAGAAGCCCCGCGCCGGCGCGGCGGTTACGACCCGCACGCAGGTGCTCGGTGTACGCTTCAGCGCCGTGATGGTCGCCGCCGGTACCAACAACGCGTTCGCGATCAACGGGTTCACTGGTCTCACCAATCCGCAGATCTTCTCCTTTCTCTTCGTCTTCATCATCTTCAACTTCTATGTTGTCCTCATGGCGACTGCCCTGGCTTCGTTCTATGTGACCAGCAAGCCGAGGCACGGACAGGTGCGCAGCGCAGCAATCTGGCACTTCTGGGCAGCGGTCGTCCTGATCTTCTCCTTCATCACGACGGTGTGGGGTGCCCCCGCCGAGAAGGCCTTCGTCGACCCGAGCGGCCAGAGCCTGAGCTTCAACCAGACCGCGAACATCAGCATAGGCAGCCTGAACATCGGCCGCGCCGGAATGATGTTCATCGGCCTGGTCGTCGCCGTCATCGCGATGAACCTCATGCTCATCGGGTTCGTCCAGGCAGCCCGGCAGCGCCGCTCCCTGCGTGAGCGGGCACTCGTCTCGGCCTGAGCCGCCCAGCTCGCCCGCCGCGCCCCGCCGTCAGCGCAGCGTGAAGCTCAGCATCGTCGCGGGGTTCACCAGCGCGAACGGCCGCTGCAGCGCCTGATTGTCGCCGCCGACGCTCGTGATCCACAGCGCCGACACGTTGGTGACGGGCAGGAAGTCACCGGGATGACGCTGCAGGTGGTCCTCGAGGTTCTGCCCCGGCTCGAGGTGCACGTCGCCCACCATCGAGAAGGCCGCCGTGTTGAACGAGGCCGGCAGCGAGACGGTGTGGCGCCACATCGCCGGGTTGCCCTCGCGCTCGTCGTCCAGCGGGCAGACGAGGATGGCCGCGGCCTTCGCCACCGCCACGAGCGGCTCGGCGCGGCTGAGCACCGGGTAGTTCACCGATAGCGGCTCGGTGCGGGCGGCCCGGAGGTGCAGGAAGGCGCCCACGCGGTTGACCGTGTCGGAGAAACGGTCCGACCCGGTGAGCTCCAGCTCCCCGGTCACTCGGACGAAGGTGCCGTAGATCTCGACCCGCCGCCAGCCGCTCATCCGGCGGCAAGGCTACTCCCCGGCGCCGGGTGGGGCGTCCCGCGACGTACTTCCTCTATCCTGTGCCCCGCCGCCACATGGTCGAAAGGATCGTTCTCGCCCTGCGCAACGACTTCGGATGCCTCGTGATCGTCGTCGCGTTCCTCGTGATCATGATCTCGACCATCGTGTTTGCGAACATCATCACGCCCCCGTCCAACAACCCATTCGTGTGAGCGAAGACCGGCAAGCATGGCGATAAACCCGTACGACACTCCGCGCGGCAAGTTCCACGCCCGCGCCGAGACGACGCGTCGCCAGTTCCTGCTGCTCATGGGCGGACTCGGCGCACTCGGCGCATCGATCTTCGGGGGCGTGCAGCTGCTGAAGTTCATGTTCCCCGCGGCAACGAACGACGCGCCGCAACAGTTCAAGACGACGTTCACATTCGACGACCTGACCGGCGGCGTCACCGCGGACGGCAAGCCCAAGGTCGGCGCGACGGTGCGGTCCATCACCGCCGACCGCGTCAGCGTCGTCGTCGACGACGGCGGCATCTACGCCGTCTTCCTCGTCTGCACGCACCTCGGCTGCACCCCGAACTACGTCACCAACGTGACCGGCGGATCGGGCGTCGCCGACGCCGTCGCGGAGGGGCGCGGCAACCGTACCGGAGCCGAGAAGATCCCCAACGGCTGGGCGTGCCCGTGCCACGGAAGCCGGTACTTCATCGACTCGACGAACTTCTACGGACCGGCGCCGCGTCCCATGGACTGGGTCGACATCTCGGTGGCGCCTGACGGCTATTTCGTCGTCGACCGTGGCGCCATCGTCGTCTACCGGCAGCCGGGGCAGACCACGGTCCCGGAGTGGCGGCTGCTGCTCACGAGCAAGAAGTCCAACGACAAGAAGCTGGGTGTCAGCTAGCGGTGCAACATCAGGAGGCGGACTGAATGAGCGCGACGCCGCGTGAGTCCAACCCCGTCCGCGCCTTCATGTCGGAGGTGTGGGGGTCGATCTTCCGGCATGGACTGCCCACGACCGACAAGGTTGCCGCACGCACCGCGCTGACCAACTTCTTCCTGCACATCCACCCGGTTCGTGTGAAGAGGTCCGCGATCCGCGTGTCCTACACGCTGTGCCTCGGAGGCCTGTCGTTCTTCCTCTTCATCCTGCTGACGATCACCGGCCTCTTCCTGATGTTCTATTACATCCCCTCGGTCGATCAGGCCTACCAGAACATCAAGGACCTCGAGTTCGTCGCAACGTTCGGCCTGATCATCCGCAACATGCACCGCTGGGCGGCGCACGCCATGGTCATCACCGTGTGGCTGCACATGGCGCGCGTCTTCTACCAGGGTGCGTACAAGCCGCCGCGGCAGTTCAACTGGGCCATCGGGACGCTGTTGCTGCTGACCACGCTGCTGCTCTCGTTCTCCGGCTATCTGCTGCCGTGGGACCAGCTGGCGGTGTGGGCGATCACGGTCGGCACCAACATGGCGAAGTACGCGCCGATCGCCGGCCCGTACACGCGCTACCTGCTGCTCGGCGGCCGCAACGTCGCTCAGGGCGCGCTGATCCGCTTCTACGTCCTGCACGTGATCGCGCTGCCGCTGATCGGGTTTCTCCTGATGGTCGTACACTTCTGGCGCGTCCGGAAGGACGGCTTCACCGGAGGGCTCTGATGGCCACCGTCGTCGGCGGAGGGAACGGAGACGGACGCAGCGGGCGGGCGGTGGATGTGCCGCGCAGCCCGCTGACGCGCGGTCGCCCCGGGACGTCGGGCCCCGAGCTCGCCACGCCGCCGCTGGTCGTCCGCCGCCGCGAGGAGGAGGAGACCGTTGTCACCTTCCCGCATCTCATCTGGAAGGAGTTCCTCGCGGGGCTGACGATGTTCGTCTTCCTGCTCGTGGTCTCGATCCAGGTCAACGCGCCGCTGCTGCAGCGGGCGAACACCGCGATCACCCCGAATCCGGCCAAGGCGCCGTGGTACTTCGTCGGGCTGCAGGAGCTCCTGGAGCGCTTCCCACCGGTCATGGCGGGCGTCGCGTTTCCGTCGTTCGTGATCATCTTCATGATCCTGACCCCGTACCTGGACCGGAACCCGTCCCGCCGGCCGCAGGACCGCAAGGTGGCGATCGCGATGTTCACCATCTACCTCTGCCTCGCCGTGTCCTTCGTGGTGATCGGCGTCTTCTTCCGCAGCCTCGCGTTCAACTGGGACTGGACGATGGTCCTCGGCCACCCGGGACTCTCCTCGCCGACGTGACGGGCAGCACGTCCTGGAGCACGCGGCTCTTTGTCGCGCTCGGCGCGCTCACGCTCATCCTCGTCGGTGTCGCCGCGGCCAAGGACACGAGCGATCGCGCGTACCTGAGCATCCAGCAGCGCTACCAGCAGGACTACCCGGGCTCGAACTTCAACGTCCAGGTGCAGCAGCTGTTCCCGACGTTCTCACAGGCCACCCAGGGCAGCTCGTTCCGGGTGGAGCGGTGCATCTCGTGTCACGTGCCCGACATCGCCACGATCGGTCCCGTGGTCGCCGCACAACGCCTCAGCCAGGACTTCTTCAAGTACGCGCCCAACGCGCAGGCGCTGGCGAAGCAGTACGGGCTCACGGGTGTGCATCCCGCGTACGTCACCGAGGCCGGTGACAGCAGCAGCGGGCCGTCGCTCAGCTACGCGCAGTTCGGCGCCGACAACTTCACGCCATACACGTACACGGTGAACGGGCAGAAGACGACGGCGAACCTCCCAGGCTTCCTCCCGTCGTTCCTGAACCCGGCCACGCAGCCGCCGGGAACGAAGGTGGGGATCGACGCCATCGGCTGCATCGTCTGCCACAACGGCAACCGGCTCGGGCTCAACACGACCGGCATCGACAACGCGCACGAGAACTACATCGTCAACCCGGTCTACTCGTTCACCGAAGGCGCGGCGCTGTACTACAAGAACTGCGCGCAGTGCCATGGCGGTCAGGGCGAGGGCGGTGTCGGACCGCCGCTCAGCAACCAGGACCGGCTCGGGTTCTTCAACGAGGACTACTACTACCGGTGCATCGAGTACGGCTTCACCGGGTTCGAGCACCTCGGCAGCGTGATGCCCAACTGGGGCGGCATCGCATCCGACTACACCTACGACCCCACTCGCGACAAGTCGCAGCCGTCACCCGTGCGCATCCTGAGCGAGACTCAGATCAGCATCCTCACTCAGTTCATCCGCCACTGGGAGAATTACTCGACACTGCCATGAGGCTGAGTGCATGAGACGACGCACGCTGATCCGCGACATCGTGGGCACCTTCGCGATGTTCATCCTGCTGCTCGTCGTGGTCGCGGTGATCATCTACGGCGAGAACCTCCTCGAACACTTCAAGTCGCATTGATGCCGATGGGACCGAACGTGATTGCAGACCTGTACCCCGGCGACGCGGGATGGGGCGACGTGCTGTTCGTCTCCATCTGGGCGTTCGGGACGCTGCTGCTCGCGGCGTACTACTGCTACAAGTCTTTCATCGCTCGGTGACCGGAGGCGGGGCATGGTGAGCGAAGCCGGGCGGCAGCCCACGATCCGTCACGACCGGCGAATCGCGGTCGCCCTGTCGGCGGTGCCCGGACTTGGCCAGCTCTACAACGGACAGTGGCGCAAGGCGCTGTTCTTTCTGATGGGGACGCTGCTCTCCATCGGGCCGGCGGTGCTGCTCATCACGTTCGGTGAGCGCTTCGGCCGCTCGCTGCTCGACGGCGGGCATATGGCGCTGTTCCTGCTGGTGGCCCTTCTGTCCGTGATGCTCTTCCTCTTCCTGTTTGTCATGGGGCTCTTCCTCTGGGCCAGCGCCGCAGCCGACGCTCGCCGCACCGCCATGGCGCTGCGCCAGGGCAAGGCGGACGACGCCGCGCGGACCTGGTTCTTTCACATATGACGATGGCGCGACCGCGAATGGGGCTTCTGGCCCGGCTGCGCCGCCGCAGCGCCGACGCGGGATCGGGGGGCGCCGAGGCGCTGCCGGATCCATCCAAACCGCCGCGCAATCGCGGCGATTGGGACCACGCGGCGCTCGTGAACGTCGATATCACCGAAGAGGTCAAGCGAGAGATCCACACGCGCACCCGGCCGTGGCAAAAGTGACGACGGGCCTTCGCGTTATCATCCGGCGCCGATGAACCTTCTGGCCCAGGCCTGCTGCGTCGACACCTCGCCGTTGCATCCCGGCGGCCCTGTCGACGACCGCATGCAGGCGATCTACACCGCCGTCTTCTGGTCGTCGGTGGTCCTTGGCGTCGTCGTCACCGCGCTCATCGTCTACGCGGCCTTCCGATTCCGCCGCCGGCACGACAGCGACGAGCCGCGCCAGTTCCACGGCAACACCAAGCTCGAGATCGGCTGGACGATCCTGCCGCTCGTGGTCTTCCTGTCGCTCTTCGGCTTCACCGCGGCGAACATGCCGTTCATCAACGACATCCCGAAGGGCGCGCTCGATGCCGCGGCCAGCGGGAACCAGGGAAGCGTCATCACCGTCATCGGACAGCAGTTCTCCTGGACGTTCGACTACGGCACCACGTCGAGTGGCAAACGGATCCAGAGCTTCGCCACGCTCTATGTGCCCGCCGACACCGACACGGGGTTCTACATCGTGTCCACCGATCCGCCGTGTGGCACGAACGCGACGCCGGTGAGCGGCGCGGTCAACGTCGAACGAGGGTATGCGCAGGGGATCGCCGCCAAGGGCTGCGGCGTCAACCACAGCTGGTACGTGCCCTCGCTCGCAGGCCAGATGAACGCGATACCCGGCCAGGTGAATCAGCTCTGGTTCAACGCCCGGCAGGGCAGCTACTACGGCCAGTGCACCGAGCTCTGCGGGGTCGGCCACCCGCAGATGACCTTCACCGTGGTCGCGCTGCCCGCCAACAAGTTCCAGTCCTGTGTCTATGGCAGTCCCAATGGGGTGATATCGCCGTCGTCACCCTCGTGTTCCAACGGAGGAGGTTCCTGATGGCGGTCGCCGACGTCGCGCTTCCCCGCGCTCGTTTCGCAGCGAGGTTCGACAAGTCGAAGGGAATCCTCGGCTGGATCACAACGGTCGACCACAAGAAGATCGCCATGATGTACATGGTCACGACGTTCTTCTTCTTCATCGTGGGCGGCGTGATGGCACTGCTCATCCGCATTCAGCTCGCGGAGCCGCAGAACACGTTTCTGACGCCCGAGCAGTACAACCAGATCTTCACGATGCACGGCACCACGATGATCTTTCTCTGGATCATCCCGGTATGGGCCGGCTTCGGCAACTACTTCGTCCCGCTGATGATCGGTGCGCGCGACATGGCGTTCCCGCGCATCAACGCGCTGTCGTTCTGGCTGATCCCGCTCGGCGGTCTCGTGATGTACTCGGGCTTCCTCGTGCCCGCGGTGATGAGCGGCAGCACGGTGATCTGCCCCGGCGGACCCGGTGACGCGGGCTGGACCGGCTACGTACCGCTGACCGAGGCGCACTACAGCTGCAGCATGGGCCAGGACCTCTGGATCCTCGGTCTGCACCTGCTCGGCGTCTCGTCGATGCTCGGCGGGATCAACTTCCTCGCGACGATCCACAACATGCGCGCGCCCGGGATGACCTGGGGACGCCTGCCGCTGTTCGTGTGGGCGCAGGAGATCACGCAGGCGCTCGTCGTGCTCGCGTCGCCGTTCCTCGCCGGCGCGCTGGCGATGGTGCTCCTCGACCGTCAGATCGGGACGAACTTCTTCGTGGTCGGCAACGGCGGCAATGCGTTGCTCTATCAATTGCTGTTCTGGTTCTACTCACATCCGGCGGTCTACATCATGATCCTGCCCGCGTTCGGGCTGATCAGCGAGGTCATCCCGGTGTTCAGCCGAAAGCCGATCTTCGGCTACAAGGCGATGGCGGCGTCCATCGCCGCGATTGCCGTGCTCGGCTTCATCGTGTTCGTGCACCACATGTTCGTCACCGGACTCCCGCTCGTGGTGCAGACGTTCTTCGCCTTCACCACGATGATCATCGGGGTGCCGACGGGGGTGAAGATCTTCAACTGGCTGGCGACGATGTGGGGCGGCAGCATTCGATATGACACGCCCATGCTCTTCGCCGTCGGTTTCATATTGATGTTTCTCATCGGCGGGATCGACGGCGTGTATCTCGGCAGCCTCGCTGTCGACCGCACCGTGCACGGGACGTACTGGGTCGTGGGTCACATCCACTACGTGCTCTTCGGCGGCAGCGTGCTCGGCGTCTTCGCCGCGATCTATTACTGGTTCCCCAAGATCACCGGACGCTTCCTCAGCGAGAAGCTGGGCAAGCTGCACTTCTGGCTGATGATCATCGGGCTCAACCTTGCCTTCATGCCCATGCACGTCCTCGGCCTCCTGGGCATGCCGCGCCGCATCTCGACATACCTCGACGATCGCGGCTGGGGCGACTGGAACTCGCTGGTCACCTTCGGCGCCTTCGTCATCGCCATCTCGGTGACGGTGTTCCTGATCAACTTCATCATCAGCCTGCGCTCGCCGAAGACGGCGCCGGATGATCCCTGGGAGGGCAACACGCTGGAGTGGGCGACGAGCTCGCCGCCGCCGGCGTGGAACTTCGACGTGGTCCCGACCGTGCACAGCGGGCGGCCGGTGCGCGACATGCGCATCGCGGAGCGGCGCGAACACGAAGCGGCGCCCGCGCCTGCCTCGTAATCCCGGTTGGTCTGAGGTGCAGCAGTGACGACGCGACCGTCGCCGGCGTTCCGCCGTCTGGCGATCGCCACCGCCCTGCTGACGTACATGCTCATCGTCGTCGGTGGCGTGGTCCGCGTGACCGGCAGCGGTGACGGCTGCGGCACGAGCGGCGGCTGGCCGCTGTGCAACGGGTCGCTGCTCCCCGCCTTGCGGACGACGACTCTCATCGAGTTCTCGCACCGCTGGGTCACCACGATCACCACGGTGCTCATCGTTGCGTTGGTGATCACCGCGTGGGTGAGCCAGCGCCGCTTCCGCCGCCTCGTCGTGGGCTCGACCATCGCGGCCGTGTTGCTCATCGTGCAGATCGCGCTCGGCGCAATCGTCGTCGAGTTCAGCCTCCCGGGTGGCATCGTGATGATCCATCTCGCCAACGCGCTGCTCCTGTTGGGCATGTTGGTCTACGTGGCGGTGAGCGCAAGCGTGGTGACGAGCACTGAGGCGGGTGACGTCAAGGGAGGACCCCGAGG
>JAFALX010000011.1 GCA_019234035.1 Candidatus Dormiibacterota bacterium
TCGTCAGCATTGGCAGCAACGTCTGCATAGGCCCACAGGTCGAAGGCGAACAGCATGGACGCGCGGTCCTTCTCGCGAAACAGCGCCCTGATGTGCTCGGCGAAGCTCACCGGGGTCGACGCGTCGGGGATGGCCACCTCGGCGGCCGGCTCGCTCGCCGTCGCGGCGAGCTGGGGCGCCCCAGCCGGACCCCAGCCCCACGATGGGACCGGCGTCTGCCCGATGGGCTCGACCCCGGGCCGGGAGCCCGCGTTCACGCGTGAGGTCCAGTCGAAGAACGCGCTCAGCGTCGAGCGGAACTCGGGCTCGGGCGGCAGCGATGCGACGTCCGCGGCGCGCTCCATCAGGTCGACCCAGCGTTCGCGTTGTGCCTCGCTGAACGGCGCCGGGTTCGGGGCGCCCGGCCCGGGTGTGGCGGGCATCCCCGCGCCGGGCACGCCGCCGTCGCGACCCGGGCCACCGAACACCTCTGCGTACCAGGCGGCCATGCGCTCCGCATGATCGGGTGCGAGGTCGCGCAGCAGCGGCGCCAGCAGGTCGTCCTCGGGCACATACCGCTCGTAGAAGACGCGCGTCAGGCGGCGCATGGCCGGGAGCCCGCCCGCCCACTCGAAGACCGTCGGCTCGGTGCTGATCGGCGGGTCGACGAAATCGACGTACCAGTGCATGCCGCTGCAGAAGGGCTTGTTGCGTGAGTGTCCGCAGCGGCACAGGCTGTAGTGCTCCAATGACGCGTGCTGGTTGCGAGGCACGGGATCGCCGCGATCGTCGACAAGCGGGATCCCGCCGGTGACGCGGTACGGCCCGTTGCGCGACACCTCGATGGCAGGGTCGCGCGCCGTGTCGGTCACGCTCGGTCCGGCCGCCAGCGCGGCGGCAAGGGCTCCCGACGGACAGGCGCGGACCACGTGGATCAGCTCGTCCAGGCGGCCGCCCCCGATCGCGACAAAGGGCTCGGCCGCGACGCGGAAGGCCGCCGGGAGCCGGTCGCTGCAGAAGCCCGAGTGCGCGCAGGTGCCGCGGTTGTCGTTGAGCACGAGATGGCGTCCCATGTATTCGTCAAGCTTGTCGGGAACGCGCTTCGGATCCTTGGCATCGGAGAAGCCGTTCTCGGCGCAGGCGGAGTCGCAGCGCGGCTTGAGCGCCGAGGCGCCGCAGCGGCAGAGAGCGATCACCGGGGTGGCCGGGAACGGCTCGCCCAGCCAGCTGCTGAGGTTTCTGACGTTGGTGACCACAAGCGGTCCGTTCGCAGCGGGGACGATGGACGCCGGCAGTGCGTCGTGCAGCGCTCGCAGCGCGGCAACGCGGCCGGCGTCCGGCGCGGCTTCCGAGTTCAGCCCGGGACGCGACGCGATGTCCTCGAGGGTCGCAGCCGCGAGAACGACCTCGAACGGCGCGTTCGGGCGGGTCAGCAGGCCCGCGACGCGCTGGGCGAGCGCCCAAAGCCGCGGCTCAGTGTCGTCGTCCTGCTGCGCAGCGGCCGCGGTGGCCGTGCCGTGGTCAGAGGGCGGCCCGAGCCGGTCCAGCGCCGCTCGCAGCGGCCGCACGACGTGATGGCGGATCCGGCGCTGCAATGAAAGCGTTGCGCCACCGGCGGCGCCGGCCGCGACGGACAATCGCCCGAGCGACGTGACCAACTCCTCGGCCTCGGCCACAGCACTCCGCAGCTCCTCCGGTAGCGCGACGTCGGTGGTCTTCATCGCTGTCTCCTCAGCTCGCCCTTTGTGAATTACAAAATTACTGCTTAACTGCGTTCATCATGGCCTTTTGGGTCGCCGGCGGGTCCGTGCTCATCACGCTGATGATCAGCGACGCGGTGGGCACGCTGGTCGTCACCAGGGGGAAGGCCGGCCGGTGGCGTCCCACGTCGCTCTGGTACGCGATCACGTGGCGGGCGACGAGGGCCGCCGCCGCACGCGTTTCCACGCGTGCCGCCGACCTCGTGCTCAACGCGTATCCGGCGGTGTCGCTGCTCGGGCTGCTCGTGGTATGGCTCGTCGGCCTGCTGTTCGGCTGGGCGCTCGTGTACCGCGGCCTCGGCGAGCCGGTGGGCGCGGGGGGCGACTGGGCCATGACCCTGTACTTCGCGGGCACCGGGTTGCTCGCCGCCTCCTTCGGCGCGGCGCACGGCACGGCTGCGGAGCTGCTGAGCCTGGTCGAGACGGTCATGGGACTTGGCACCGTCGCGCTGCTGATCTCCTACCTGCCGGCGCTGTACGGCGCCTACAGCACGCGCGAGGCGAAGCTGCTCACGCTGGATGATCCCGTCGGCGGCCGCCTCACGCCGGTGCGCGTGATCGCGGTGCACGCTCCGCACGGCGACCTCGAGTTCTTCCACCGCTTCTGCGCCGATTGGGAGGAATGGACGGCGGAGGTGCTGGAGAGCCACTCCTCGTATCCGATGCTCGCCCTGTTCCGCTCGCAGCACGCCGGCCAATCCTGGATCACGGCGCTCGGCGTGGTCATCGACGCGGCAGCGCTGGCGTGCGCGAGCATCGTCGACGCCGACGCACGTGAGCCGTACTTCCTGTACCGGCGCGGGCAGCGTGCGGTCGTCGACATCGCATCGCGTCTCGACGTGCCGCACGAGCCCTGGCTGGTGGACTGGCTCAACCGCGACCTCTTCGAGGCCGCGTGGGCCCAGCTGCTGACGTTGGGCGTGCCGCTTCGCGACCAGGAGGAGGCGTTCGAGCGGCTGCGCGAGCTGCGCTCGCGCTACGGCCTGCGCCTGCAGGAGCTCATCGACTACCTGCTGGCGCCGCACGGGTTCTGGGGGCACTCCGCCGAGGCCACCGTCGTCCATGAGGTTGCGGAGGCGACCGACCAGGCGCGGCTTCGCGCGCGTCAGGCATCGCGCCGCAGCCGCTGAACCTCCGCTAGCATACGAACACCTGTTCGCGCTTCTGCCGTCTCCGCGGCAGCGGGCATACCTCTGCCTCACCTATGACCGTCGCAGCCTCCCGACACTCCTCGGCCGCGCCGGCGGCCTCCTTGAACGAGCAGCAGCGCGCGGCCGTCGAGCATCGGTCGGGCCCGCTGCTCGTCATCGCCGGGGCCGGTACCGGCAAGACCATGACGCTCGCCCATCGCGTCGCGCATCTGATCGACTGCGGCACCCCTCCGGAGCGCATCCTGCTGCTGACATTCTCGCGGCGCGCGGCGGCGGAGATGCTGTCGCGGGCGCAGTCGCTGACCCGCGATGGCGGCACCCGCCGCGTGTGGGGCGGCACGTTCCACGCCGTCGCCGCGCACCTGCTGCGTCTGCATGGACGGGCGGTCGGCGTGCAGCCCGACTTCACCGTGCTCGATCGGTCCGACACCGCCGATCTGCTCAACCTCGTGCGCAGCGCGCTCACGGAGACGTACGAGCGCAAGCGCTTCGCCCGCAAGGAGACGCTCGCCGACATCTACTCACGCACGGTCAACGCCGGCGCACCGCTGCGGGAGGTGCTGCAGCGTTGCTTTCCGTGGTGTGCCGCGGATCGGGGCGCCATCGCGTCGATCTTCACCGCGTACACGCAGCGCAAGCGCGCCTCCAACGTGCTCGACTTCGACGACCTCCTGCTGTTCTGGCGAGCGCTGATGGCCTCGCCCGCGGCCGAGCGCGTGGCTGAGCGGTTCGACCACGTGCTCGTCGACGAGTACCAGGACGTCAACGCGCTGCAGGCGGCGATCCTCGCCGGTCTGCATCGCACGATCGCCGATGTCTTCGTCGTCGGCGATGACGCGCAGGCGATCTACTCGTTCCGCTCGGCGACCGTTGATCACATCCTCGACTTCCCCCGGCTTTTCGAGGGGACGCGCATCGTGCCACTCGAGCAGAACTACCGCTCCACATCACCACTGCTCGCGGCGTCCAACGCAGTCATCGCACTGGCGCGTGCGCGGCACGAGAAGACGCTCGTCGCGGTCCGTCCCGGAGGTGTGCGGCCGCAGCTCATCACCTGTCGCGATGAGCTCGCGCAGTCGGACGCGGTGTGCGACTCGGTGCTGCGACTGCGCGAGCAGGGGATTGCGCTGCACCGCCAGGCGGTGCTCTTCCGCACGTCGCACCACAGCGACCTTCTCGAGATCGAGCTCGGGCGGCGCAACATCCCGTTTGTCAAGTACGGCGGCCTCAAGTTCCTCGAGGCGGCCCACGTCAAGGATGTCCTCGCGCTGCTGCGGGTACTCGACAACCCACGCGACGCCGTCAGCTGGTTTCGCGTGCTGCAGCTGCTGGAAGGCGTGGGGCCGGTCCACGCCTCGCGGCTCATGACGTCGATCGGTGTCGACGGCGCAGCGACCACCCCGTCGCCGTTGCGCGCGCTCGTCGAAGGTGACGTCGTGGTTCCGGACGCTGCACGGCCATCGATGACGGCGCTTCGGGCGTTGATCGACGAGCTGTCGGTCGAGCGCGACCCGGTCCCGCTGGCGTCGCAGATCGAGCGCATCCGTAGGTTCTGCGAGCCCGTGTTCGCGCGGCTGTACGGCAACGCTGAGGTGCGGCTGCGTGACGTGGACCAGCTCGCGGTGCTCGCCGCAGCGTCGCCGTCGCGCACCGCGTTTCTCACCGACATCGCGCTCGACCCGCCCGGCGCGACGTCCGATCTCGCCGGTCCGCCGCTGCTCGACGAGGACTACCTCATCCTATCGACCATCCACTCCGCAAAGGGCGGCGAGTGGGATGCCGTTCGCATCATCCACGCCGCCGACGGCATGATCCCGTCGGACATGGCGACCGGCGATGCGGCGTCGATCGAGGAGGAGCGGCGCCTGCTCTACGTCGCCATGACGCGCGCGCGCGATGTGCTCGAGGTGTACTTCCCGCTGCGATATCACCGCCGCCCGCGCGGTGCGGGCGACGCGCACGCGTACTCGCAGCTGACCCGCTTCATCCCCGACGGTGTGCTCGGCCTCTTCGACGAGCGGGTGGCCGGCGATCAGCCGCTGTCAGGCGGCGGATCCGATGCCGGTGCTGGCGGCACCGCAGCGGTCGATGACGCGCTGCGCGAGCTCTGGGCCGGTTGAGCTACTGGGGTGCGATGACCGCGGCGGTGAGACGTGTGTCGCCGCGCACGATCTCCAGCACCGCCGAGCGCCCCGGCATGATCGACCCGAGCGCCTCGAAGAGGTCCTCCTCGTCATCGACGGGGCTGCCGTCCACCGCCACGATGACGTCGCCCGGACGTACGCCTGCGGCGGCGAGCGGTCCACCGGCTCCGACGTCGCCGACCTCGACGCCGCCGCCTTCACCGTCGTCATCGACGCCGGCATCGGCGGCGAAGTCCTGCGACGACCACGGTCCGTTCTGACCACCGCCGAATCCCGCGGCGAGGTCGCTGAACGCTCTGGCCTGCGATCCGTTCATCCCGGTCGGCCGCGACGCGCCCGGTGTGCCGAAGGACGGCCCCTGATACGCGTCTGGGCGCGACGGCCGGTAGCCGCGCCGTCCGTCGGGCTCGTTGAGCCAGCGGGCGACCTCCTCGGGAGTCGGCTCGTCGTTGTTGTCGCCGTTCGGCGAGAACATCCGGTTGAAAAGACCCTTCTTCTTTTCACTCATGCCACGCACCTCATTGGACCTTCGACGCCGGCTCTGCTGTTGTGGTCCACAACGGCCGATGCACCCCGGCCGGCGACTATCCCCTCACTGAACGCTCTGCGTGGTTAGCGTAGCAGCCGGGTGCCGCGAAGGAAACTCCCGGTCACGGGCTCGCCGGCGCCCCCGGGGAGCGTCCGCCGCGACGGCGCGCGGCCAGAACGCCGAGCACCACCAGGCGCCAGCCCGCGGTGAGCGCGGTGATGAACAGATACGCGACGACAACAAACGCCACCGGGGTGTCGCGGTGGGTGACGGCCGCCCGCAACAGCAATGCGATTGCGATGCCGATGACCAGCGTTGCGCCCAGGCGCAGCCACATCTGGTCGCGTCTCGCGTAGAGCCGCGCCGCCGCCGCGGTGAGGAACCAGCCGACGAGCAGCGGCCAGACCACGATGAAGAACCAGGACGCGCCGCCCTGGAGGTCGTGGCTCTGCCGCCCCGCCGCGACGAAGACGGCCAGGCACAGCGCATCGAGCACCGGCGCCACGGCGACGGGAAGGCCGAGCGGCGTGCCGCGGGCTGCGGTCATGAGGCGTCGCCGATGTGCAGCAGCACCTTGCCGACCGCGCCGCTCTGCACCGCGTCGTGTGCGGCGGCGCACTGCTCCAGCGGAAAGCGATGCACGGGCAGCTCCGTCAGCGCGCCGGCGGCGAGGGCGTCGTTGACCTCGGCGACGGCGCGATCCACCGCGTCGACGGGCATCGTGTACAGCAGCACGAAACGCAGCATGACGTTCGCGGTCATGCAGGCGCGGACGGGAAGAGTCGGATCGGGCGCGTCTGCCGCGTATGCGACGATCACCGTCTGCGGCCCCGACAGCTCGAGGTCGAGCGACAGATTCACGGCGAGGTTCACCTCGACGACGCGCGCGACGCGCTCCGCGAACACCCTGATCTGATCCAGCGCGCCGGCGTCGCGGTAGTTCACGACGAGGTCCGCACCCGCCGAACGCGCGAGCGCCGCCTTGGCGTCACCGCTCACGGTGGCGATCACGCGCGCACCGGCGCGTTTCGCGAGCTCGATGGCGAAGTGCCCGACCGCGCCCGCGCCACCGCTCACCAGCACCGGAAGCGCGGCGACGTCCCCGTCGGCGAACAGGCAGCGATGCGCGGTGAGCGCTGGGATGCCGAGGCTGGCGCCGAGCTCGAACGAGGCGCCGTCGGGCAGCGGCACCGCCTGACGTTCCGGGACGACGCTCCACTCGGCGGCGGTTCCCCAGGGGCGGCCGGCCGCGGCGAGGTACAGCCACACGCGCTGTCCGACACGGCGCTGATCGACGCCCTCGCCGACGGCGTCGATGACGCCGGAGCCGTCGTGATGCGGAATCTGGAACCCCGATCGCGGCCGCGCCGTGGACCCGCTGCGCGACTTCCAGTCCGTGGGATTGACACCCGAGTACACGATCTTCACGCGCACCTCGCCGGGGCCCGGCTCCGGTGTCGCGACGTCGACCACCTCCAGCACCTCGGCTGCGGGTCCGAGCCGCTCGAAACGCACCGCTCTCATTGCGCGGCGACGCTACTGCAGCGGGGTCCGGACGCGCGCCGCGCGCCGGCCGTCAGCCCATGCCGGGGACTTCGAGGATCTCCAGGACCTCGATCGATGCGTCCGGCGCGTTGAGGTGCGGATGGTCTTCAAGCAGCGCGTTCACCGCGCCGACGGAATCGCCCTGCATGATCGAGTAGCCGCCGATGTGCGGGCCGCCGTTGCCGCTCCCGCTCGGGACCGTCGCCGCCTCGTTCAGCGGAGAGCCGAGATCGACCAGTGCGTTGCCTGCCTTCGCCGCCCAGTCCATCCAGAGCTTCATCCCCGCTGCGGTCTGCTCCGGGTCTGCACCCATCTGCTCCGCGGCCGTCGCCGACGACTTGTACAGCACCATGAACCTGCCCACCACGCGCCCTCCGATGCACCCGAAAGCTCCTGCAGGAACTGTCTACGCGGGGCGGTTACGCCGGGGTCAACCCGGGAGCGGCGTGTTAGTGCAGGCCGCCGAGTTGACAGCGGACGCCGTGACGCGGACGATTCCGCCCGGAAGGGTTCACGTGTCGAGAACTGGAGAGGCCACGCATGCGAGTCGCGATTGTCGGGAAGGGTGGGGCAGGCAAGACCACGCTGGCCGGGACGCTGATCCGCGTGCTGGCGCGGCGCGGCCGCAAGGTGCTGGCGATCGACCTCGACACCAACCCGGGGCTCGCCTACGCCATCGGGGTGCCCCCCGTCGACGACGGGCTCCCCGAGGAGGCGCTCGAGCAATCCGACGATCACAAGGTGGCCTGGTACGGATGGAAGCTCGCCACCGATCTGGCGCCGAACGACGCGGTGATGCGGTACGGCATCGAGGGGCCGGACGGGATCCGCTTCCTGTCGCCGGGCAAGATCGCCAGCGACAAGGACGTGGTCAAGCGCAACATCTCGGCCGTCCAGCAGATCGCGCGCGGCTTCGACGCGCCGGGCTGGGACCTGATCGGTGACCTCGAGGCCGGGAGCACGACGCCGTACGAGGGCTACACGAAGTTCGCCGAGCGCGCGCTGCTCGTGGTCACGCCCGGGTGGACGTCGCGGCTCATGGCGCGTCGGCTGCTCCCCATCCTCGGGGACACGCCGACGATGATCGTCGCCAGCCGGTTTGCCAACGGCAACTTCGATCCGGACTTGACCCCGGACGTCAACATCCCATATGACGAGAACCTGGCCCGGGCCGACCAGCTGGGCCAGCCACCCATCGATTTCTGTCCGGACGCTCCGGGCGTCAAGGCAATCGAGGAGCTCGCCGACAGGTTGGTCGCAGAGGAGGCTCAGGCATGAAGATCGCAGTTGGTGGCAAGGGTGGTGTCGGCAAGACCACCATCTCGGGAACGCTCGCGCGGCTGTTGGCGCGCAACGGCCATCGCGTCATCGCACTCGACTGTGACCCGAGCCCGAACATGGGCATCCCCCTGGGGCTCACGCATGACCAGCTGCTCAACGTGAAGGCCGTCTTCAACCACCTGGTCGAGAGCGGACACACGCACCACGACCCCAAGCCGGATCCCGAGCACATGCTGCAGCTCCTCGGGACGCCCGCGGCCGACGGTGTCACGCTGCTGGAGACCGGTGAGGTCGTCCGCCGCGACGACGCCTGCATGTGCTGCGGCTCGCATGCGAGCACGCGGTCGCTGTTCGGAGAACTGGCCGGAGATGGCCGGATCATCATCGGTGACCTCGAGGCCGGCCTCAACGACATCATCTGGGCGCACCCCGCCAGCGAGGACGTGCTGCTCGCGGTGGCGGAGCCCAGCGTGAAGTCGATCGACATCGCACGCCGCGCCACCCGAATCGGCGAGGCGCTCGGGCTCACCCGCATCTACGGCATCGCCAACCGCGTCCGCACCCCGGACGACGAGCGCGCGGTCGCCGACGGCATCGGCCGGCCGGTGTTCGTGGTGCCCGAGGATCCGGTGCTGGCGCGCGCGGACCTGCTCGGCATCGCACCGCTCGACCTCGAACCGACGTCGCCGGCGATGCTCGCCGTCGCGGCGATCGCGGAGCGCGTGGCCGAGTCGCAGACCGCCGCCGCCCCGGTGGGCTGAGGCGCCCCCGGGCGCGCCGGCATGCGCGTCGCGATCGTCGGCAAGGGCGGGGTGGGCAAGACCACCATCGCGGGGACGCTCGCGCGCATCCTCGCGCGGCGTGGGCGGAAGGTGCTGGCGCTCGACCTCGATCCCAATCCCGGACTGGGCTGGAGCCTCGGCATGGAGCCCTCGGAGATCGCGCTGCCCGCCGGCATCGCCGTGCACACCGAGGGCCTCCCCCGTCCGCTGGCCTGGAAGCTCGCTGAGGGGACGACGGCCGCGGCCGAGCTCGAGCGCTACGCCGAGCCGGCGCCGGACGGGGTGACGTATCTCTGTCCCGGGAAGATCTGGGGTGCGTCGTTCCTCGAGGAGCACTCGCTCTTCGCGGTCCGTGAGATCGTCCGCGGCACCACCGAGGCGGGCTGGGACATCGTCACGGACATCGACGCCGCAACCGCGGTCTCGTGCGGCCGGTTTCTCGAGTTCGCCGAGCAGCTGTACGTGGTGACCACCCCACAGCGCGCGTCGGCGATCACCGCGCGGCGGCTGCAGGACCTGCTGATCGCGTGGCCGCTGACGATGCTCGCGAGCATGTCGCAGGGCGAGGCGGACCACGACTGCCTCGCGCCGAAGGCGCGCATCCCGTTCGACGAGACGGTCAAGGACGCGGACCGGCGCGGCGTGCCGCTCATCGAGGCGTTTCCCGATTCGCCGGTCGTCGCGGCCGTCGACGAGCTCGCCACCCAGTTGCTCGAAGCCGACGCAGCGGGCTGACGCGGACCGACCGCCGGCGGCACCGGAGGAGCCGGCGCGACCCTCTGCCGGCCGGCGCCTCGCGCAACGCCTGGGCGCGCTCTTCGTGGTTCGCGTGGTCAAGCGGTACGCGGACGCCAACGGTGGCACGTACGCCGTCAACATCGCGTGGAACACACTCTTCGCCTTCTTCCCGATCATCCTGTTGATCAGCACGACGCTCACCGCGATCTTCGGGGGTGGCGACATCGGCAACGCCATCGATCAGAACATCGAGCGAGTGATTCCCGGTGATCCCGGGACCGAGATCGTGCAGGCGTTGCACAGCTTTCATCAGGCGACGGGACCGCTGCTGGCCCTGAGCATCCTCGGACTCCTGTGGAGCGGGACGGCGCTGTTCGGCGCGCTGGAGCAGGGCTCGAACGCGCTGTATCCGGCGAAGCCGCGCAGCTTCGTGCGTCAGAAGCTGATGGGCGTGGTGCTGATCGTGGTCTTCACGGTGCTCGTCGCGCTCGAGGTCGGTTCCGCCAGCGCGCTGTCATTCGTGACGAGCCTGCCGAACGCGCCGGGGTTCGTGCGCAGCACCGAGTCTGCGAGCCTGATCCAGGCGGGCTTCGGACTGCTCGACGGGCTGCTGCTGTTCGGCGCGATATTCGTGCTCGTCCCCAACCGCAGGCGGCGGATTCGCGACGTGTGGCCGGGCGCCCTCATCGCGGCGCTGCTGCTCGAGGGGTTCACGCTGCTCTTTCCGCTCTACTTCAGGCTGCAGCACGGCTTCACGACATACGGGAGCACGTTCGCACTGTTCTTTCTGCTGCTGACGTTCGCATTCTGGGTGGCGCAGATCACGATGCTCGGCGGCGCGGTGAACGTCGAGCTGCATCCGCCGGAGACGCCCGCGCGCGCCCCGCTGTGAACGTCCCGCCGCCGCCCCCATCCGCGGACGCCGCGCGGGTGGACGCACCACCCGACCCACCAACTCTCGACTGGCTGGCTCCGCCGTGGCTGCGCGACGTGACGTCGCGCGTGCCGGGACGGCTCCCACTGGACGAGGTGATCACGGCGACAATTCGCGCGTACCGCAACAAGTGGCGGCGCCTGCTGCCGCGCGCGCTCGCCGTCTACCTGCCCGGCGGACTGCTGGTCTTGCTCATCAACCTTGTCCTCGGCGAGGTGTTCGCGCTGCTGGCGGGGGACGCGGTGCTGTTCGCCGGCGTCGCGTTCCTGCAGGCCGTGGAGGTCACCGACACGGCGGACGAGCGCAACGGCAGGGAACCCGGGACGTTTCTCTCGACACTCAGCGCACTCCGCCCGCGCAGCTTCGCGTTGCTGCGAGCGTTCGGGCTGCTGCTGCTCCGCTTTCTGGGACCGAGCATCGCGTTCGCGATCGTGGCGATTCTCGTGCTGATCGAGACCCTCGACTGCACGATGAGCCAGAGCGGCGACGTCGTGGTGCAGCGGTGCACGCCGAACCTCGCGCTCTACTGGCTCCTGCTTATCGTCTTCTACGTGAGCGCGTCGGCCCTGTTCGTGCGCTGGTCGATGCTCGTCCCCGCGATCGTGCTGGAGGGCTGCAGCGCCCGCGCCGGCATCCGCCGCAGTGTCGAGCTGACGCGCGGCAGCAGACTGCGCATCGGCGCGTGGCTGGCCGTTGCATTGCTTGCGTCAGTGGTGGTGTTTCTCATCACGCACGCCCTGTTCAATGCACTCGTGCCGAACGCCGCGGTGTCGAACTTCCTCAGCGACGCGGGGAGCGACACGGTCATCGGTCCGCTGTTCGTGATCATGCTGACCGAGATGTACTTCCGGCTCGCCACGCTGCCGCGGTACAGGGGACAGACTCCGCTGCCGCCGCCGCTGCCGGCGGCGCACTCATGAGAACGGCCGCACCGCCGGATGGCCATCCCCAGTGAGCTGCGTCGTCCGGGGTCAGTTCTGTCCCGCGTTGATGTTGACGAGCCAGCTGATGCCGAAGCGATCGATGCACATGCCGAAGGTGTCGCCCCACGACGCCTTGGCCAGCGGCATCGTGACGGTGCCGCCGTCGGCGAGCTGGTTGTAATACCCGGTGAGCTCCACCTCGTCCTCACCGCTCAGCGAGACGCTGAAGTTGTTGCCCGGGTGGTACTCCATGCGCCGCTCGGGAACGTCCGCGGCCATGAGCGTCACGTCGTCCGAGACGTCGAGCTGCGCGTGCATGACGAGGTCCTCCTCGTCGGGAGACTGCGCTGCGCCGAACTCCTTGTACGTGCCCACGTTGAGCTTGCCGCCGAACACGGACTGGTAGAAGTCCATCGCCTGCCGGGCGTTCCCGGCGAAGTTGATGTAGGGGTTGAGCTTCGTTGCCATTAGTCGTCCTCCGTACGCTGCGTCCTGCCGCTGTCGTCTTCCAGACCGTCGCCGCCGTCGAATGTCATCGGCCTCGTCCCCGGGCTCCGTGGCACGCAGAGCATGGCAAGTGCGATGAGTTCTCCGTGCGGCCGCAGTCTGGGCTGGGGACGACGGTGCACCGAGGAGACCTACCCGTGGGGGCTGATGACGACGCCGGCCGGGCGGTGGCGCTGGTCATCCACGGGCCGATCGCACGTGCCGATCTGCCCGGGCTGAGCGATCGTGTCTGCGAGGTGCTGTGCGCCCCAGGACCGGACATCGTGCCGTGCGATGTCACCGGCGTCGAACCTGACGCGGTGACCGTCGATGCGCTCGCGCGGCTCGAGCTGGCGGCGAAGCGCCACGGCCGCGGCATCGTCCTCGTCGGCGCCTCGCTTCCGCTGCTGCGGCTCGTGAAGCTGATGGGACTCGACGACGTCCTCAGGGCGCGCGACGCCTGACGTTGATCAGCCGGCGTGCGGCGGCAGATCGAAGAGCGGGAACAGCCGGGCGGTGTCGAGGAAGAACGTGAGCTCGGCAACGCCGCCGTCGCCGATCTCGACCACCTGCAGCGCCCATGGCTCGTAGCCGCTGCCGCCGGCGCTGGGCTTGTACTGCCCGAAGGCGACTGTCCCGTTGGCCGGGGAGGTGGGCACGAGCACCGAGCCCTCGCAGCCGATGCCCGGGCCATAGAAGAACCTGAGCACGCTATCGCGGCCGTCGAGCCACAGGTCGTACGGCGGCATCGACATCATCGCGTCGCTGCGGATGCAGGAGGTCAGTGCGTCGAGGTTGTAGCGTTGGAAGGCGTCCACGTACCGCTGCAACAACTGCTGCTGTGCGGCGTCCAGCGGGAGCTGCGCGGAGCCGGTGCTCACGCCGCTCGCCGCCAGCGTTGCTCGCGCGCGCTGCAGCGCGCTGTTGACGGACGCGACGGACGTGTCCAGCAGGACCGCCACCTCGGTGGCCTGCCAGCGCAGCACCTCGCACAGAATCAGCACGGCCCGCTGTCGCGCCGGCAGCCGCTGCAGTGCGGCGATGAGGGCCAGCTTCACGGTCTCGTTCGACACGGCCACGTCGGCAGGGTCGGTCTCGCCGTCGAGCATGGTGCCGGGGATCGGCTCGATCCACGTCGCCTCGGCCCGGGTGTGCAGGTTGGCCACGACGGGCTCCTGCGCCGGACCGAGATCCATGGGCGTCGCGCGCCGCCTGCGGCCCTTGAGCATGTCGACGCAGACGTTGGTCGCGATGCGATGCAGCCACGTGCTCAGTGACGACCTGCCGTCGAAGCCGCCGAGCGCGCGCCAGGCGCGGAGCATCGTTTCCTGCACGGCGTCCTCGGCCTCGAACGGCGAGCCGAGCATGCGGTAACAGAAGCCGGTCAGGTTCCTGCGGTGCTCATCGAGAGCATCCACGGAAACGCGGCCCGCGGGTGCTGCCGTCTCCGACACGGGCGTCATGCTACGTCAGCGTCGGCTGCGCTCGGACATGGAACTCATCGCTGACCGCAGCGATGAGTCGGGCGCCGCGGCATCGTCTGAGCTCGTGAACGGCGGCCGCATGTGACCGCCCCAACACATCGCAGGAGAGGACGATGACCGAGCAGACCGCAGCCCGCGTGACCGGCGTGCTGAACGTGGCGATCCCCGTGCAGGACCACGACCGCGCCCTCGACTTCTACCGCAACACGCTGGGCCTCGAGGTCCGGCGTGACGCCGCCTTCGGGCCGGGTCTCCGCTGGGTCGAGGTGGCGCCCGCGGGTGCGCTCACGACGATCGCGCTGGCCCCGCTGCCGGAGGGGAAGACCGGCGGTGTCGACACCGCGATCCGCCTGGGCACGGCCGATGCCGCGGCCGCACACGCCGAGCTGCGTGCGCGCGGGGTCGACGTCGACGCTGAGCTCCTGCGGCTTCCCGGGGTGCCACCGATGTTCTCGCTGCGCGACCCAGAGGGGAACACGCTGTACATCGTCGAGGCGCCATAGCGGTCGTCTCGGTGTAGCCAGCTGCTCGCGATACCGGTGCCCTAAGCGATCGGGTCGAGACAGGCACACCACTTCGCGACACCACAGGCGTCAGGCCCCTGGGGACTGTGGCTTGCTGGAGATTCGACGACTCCGCTCGATGCACAAGTAGGGAGAGCTCCGTGAAGGTCTTCGCTCCAGGTGTGCGGCCCGCCCCGTCTATCAGTCGATCGCACCTTCGCGCTGAGCCGCGCTCGGCGGTGTACGGGTTGCCCGCGACGACGTACGATGTCGCGCGCAGTGGAAGAGCGGGCGATCAGCGGGGAGCGCGTCGTGCTGGCGCGCAGGACGAACACCATCGCGCGCCACCAGTGGACGGGCGCGGAGCCCGACGGGATGTACGAGCTCGACGTTGCCGAGGACCTCGGCGCGAGCTGGGAGGGTGACGAGCTCGTCACCTACGACCTGCCCGGCCTCGTCGCGCTCTACGAGTATCACAAGAACGACGAGTACCTGATCGACAACGACTGAGGCGGCCGGCGAGCCGACCGCCTCAGCACATCATGGAAGTCTCAGGTGCCGCGTCAGGCGGCGGCGACGGCCACCGCTTCGGTCGCCGGGGCTGTGTCGATCTCCGAGACGTCTGAGCGTCGCACCAGAGCCGCAAGGAGCACCGCGCCGGCGAACAGCAGGACGGCGGAGACCAGGAATGCGGCGCGGAACCCGGTGACGAGGGCCGAGAGGCGCACCGCCACCGACGGCGCGGCCGTGAGCCCTGACAGCGCCGAGCTGGTCGCGTTGGCCGCGACGGTCGAGAGCACCGCGAGCCCAAGCGCGCCGCCGAGCTGCTGCGAGGTGTTGAGCAGTCCGGACGCGAGGCCTGCGTCGGCCTCGTCGACGTTGGTCGTCGCGATCAGCGTCAGCGGCACGAACGTCAGGCCGAGCCCGAACGCCATCAGCATGAGCCCGGGAAAGAGATCGCCCAGGTACGTGCCCTGGACGGGGATGCGACTCAGCAGGATCAGGCCGCCGCTGGCGATGACCATGCCGGCCACGCCGACGTTGCGCACCCCGATGCGCCGGATCAGCTGCTGCGACAGACCCGCGCCCGCGATGATTCCTGCCGTGACTGGCAGAAACGCGAGGCCGGCGCGAATCGGGCTGTATCCGAGCACCTCCTGCACGTAGATCGACGCGAAGAAGAACATGCCGAACATGCCGGCGGCGACGATCAGCATCACGAGGTTGGCGCTGGTGAGTGAGCGAAGCCGGAAGATGCCGAGCCGGATGAGCGGCTGCCTCAGCCGCAGCTCGAGCACGACGAAGGTGGCGAGCAGCACGAACGACACTGCCGCGAGCCCGAGTGTCTGCCCGGAGACCCAGCCTGCCGACTGCGCGTTGACGAGCGCATAGACGAGCACCATCAGCCCCGCGGTGATGGCGATGGCGCCACCGACGTCGACGCCGCGTCCCGCGCCGGCGGCGCGGCTCTCGGGCACGAAGCGGAGCGCGAGCAGGACGGTCGCCAGCCCGACCGGGACGTTCACGAAGAACACCCACTGCCACGAGATCAGCTGCGTGATGATGCCGCCGAGCAGCAGCCCGACCGCACCGCCGCCGACCGCCACAGCGCTCCACACGCCGAGGGCCAGCGTGCGGTCACGCCCGTCGGCGAACGATGTGGTGATGACCGACAGCGCCGCGGGGGCGATCAACGCACCGCCCAGTCCCTGCAGCGCGCGTCCTGCGACAAGCACGGCCGCGGAGCCGGCAAAGCCGTTCAGCAGCGATGCGAGCGAGAAGAGGATCGTGCCCGCGATGAACATCCGCTTGCGACCGAACAGGTCACCCGCGCGTCCGCCGAGCAGCAGGAAGCCACCGAACGTGAGCGTGTAGGCGTTCACCACCCACTGCAGGTTGTCGGTGGAGAAGTGCAGCCCCTTCTGGATCGTGGGCAGCGCCACGTTCACGATCGTGGCGTCGAGGATGACCATGAACTGGCCGAGGGTGACGACCACCAGGATCAGCCAGGGGTTGAGCGTGCGTTGGGGGGCTCTAGTCATCGGGGTCCTCCCTCTCCTACAATCGGAGTCTAGGTTCCAGATATGGCGTGTACTATACGGAACGGAGGTTCCGCTTGTCAAGCATCCCGGTGACACCCCTGTCGACAGCGACGCACGCCATGGGCGAGCGCCCGCTGCGCGCCGACGCGCAGCGCAACCGTGAGGCGATCCTCGCCGCGGCCGAGGCCGAGTTCCAGGCGTACGGCGCCGACGCGTGCATCGACGGCATCGCCGAGCGCGCGGGAGTGGGGGTGGGGACCGTCTATCGCAACTACGCGACCAAGGACGAGCTGATGCGCGCGATCATGAAGGCGCACGTCGAGCCGATGCTCGCCGCCGCGCGCGCGTCACTCGAGGACGCTGATGCCGGCGCAGCGTTCCTCACCTTCCTGCACCAGATCGCGTCGGAGTCCTGCAGCTTCAAGGCGCTCGCGGACACACTCGCGGGCGCCGGCCTCGACATCGACTCCGCCAAACAGGAGATGGTCGGCGAGCTCATGGGGCTCGTGCGCGAGATGTTCGCGCGCGGTCAGGCCGCGGGTACGCTGCGTCGCGATGTCACGGCCGAGGACGTCAGCGCGTTGATGCAGGGTTTGTCCCATACCGTCAACGTCTGCGAGGACGACCGGCAGGTGGCCCGCTGCGTCGACCTGATCTGCGACGCGCTGCGCACCCCCCAGGCTGCGCGTCCGGCTTAGAGCAGGCCGTCCCACGACCAGTGCGGGACCGCGAGCTCGCGGGGCACCACGCCGGCGTCGTCCTCGTACTGCAGGACGTCGCTGACCGCCCACTCCATGTAGGCACGAAGCGCCGCACGAAACTCCGGGTCGTCGGGCAGGCCGGCGTCGTCGGCGGCGGCGACGAAGCACGCCACGAAACGGCTGCCCATGTCGCCCAGGTTGCCGTTGCCGGAGTGGAGGCGGACCACGTACGTCTGATCGGCCAGCGATCCGGAATAGGTCGCCGGCCCGCCGAGGACCTCGGCCCAGTACGCGGCCAGCCGTTCCACGTGCTGCGGATGCTGGTCCGGGTGCGAGAAGGGATGGTTGAGCACCGGGTCCGCGAGGCACCGCGCGTGGTGCGCTCGCGCCAGCGCCAGGAAGGCCGCGTCGCCGCCGGCGAACTCGTACAGGGTGGGACGCACGGGCGGCATGTTCGCACTCAGCGAAGGCGCGCCGGGGACCCGCTCCAGAGATCTGGCGACCGCATCGTCGCGCTCCTGCGAGTCGCAGGCTGAGGCTGCGGCGCCGTGGCGGCGGCAGCCGGCGCGGGTGCTGCCTCGCCGCGCAGCTGCAGCGCGGTCGCGATCAGCACGATCGCAGAGGTGATGAGCACGGCCAGCGCGACGAGCTGCAGAACCGACGGCGCTTCATGCGACCGGGTGGACGCTGCAGGCGACGGCGCCGCGAGCGCCGTCACCGCCACCGACGCCGTCGTGGCGCTGGGAACAGCCCCGTCGAACCTCCACAACGTCGCCACCTGTGGTGGCGGGTTGGTCAGATGTGTGACTTCGTGCGCGGGCAGGCTGAAGACCACGGGCGGCGCTGCGGCCGGAGGCGCCGCTGCCGCGGGTGCCGGGGCCGGGACGGGCACAGCCGGCGCCGCGAGGGCACCGGGGACGCCCGGCGCAGTTGTCACCAAGGGCACCGGCACCTGTGACTGTGACCCCGGCTGCTTCTGCTGATCTCCCTGCTGGTCCTGCGGCGGCGGGGACTGGGTCACGGCGTCGGAGGGCGGCGCCGAGGTGACCTCCAGCGGCGCAGTCGCGGGTGTTCCGTCGACGGGTTGACCGTCGCGGTCCGTCTGCGTCGCGACGACCCGGTGGGACCCCGCTTTGGCCGCCGGCACCGTGAAACTGAACGCTATCGAGCCGCTGCGATCCGGCGCGCCCGACCAGAGCGCCGAACCAGTCGGTCGATCCAGACGGAGCTCGACGGCACTTCCGCGCGGACTGAAGCCGGCGCCCGCACCGTCGACGGTGGAGCCGGTCGCCGCGCTGCCCGTGTTCAGCGTGACGTGCGCCGACGCGGGAGCCGCGATCACGGTGACCACGACAACTGCTGCCGCAACAGCGCCGACCGCGGCCGCGGCCAGCCGGACCCATGTCGATCGCCAGGGATATAACAACGCAGAGCCTCGCCCCGGCGCGGGGGGAATCGCCGATCCTGTGGGCCCGGAGTGTAGCGATGCGGACCGGTGAGTGCAAATCGATGCGTTGACATGTCCGCGTCCGTTGTACGGTGCGCTGCATGGCCGGTGAGGAATGGCGGGCAACCGCTGACGTGATGCGCTCCCCACTCGACCAATTCGTGACCGCGCGCACGCAGGCGGTGCGCGCGTTTCGCGCGCTGGGTGAGGCCGAGGTCGCCGCGCGTCTCAACGCATTGCGCAAGCCGTCGCTGGTGCTGTGGGCGCTCAATCAGGCAGGCGCGGTGGCTACCGACGACCTCGACGCGTTGCGCGACGAGGGCAAGGCGCTGCGCACCGCACAGGCGCGCGTCCTGGGCGGCGACCGATCCGCGTCGGCCGCGCTGCAGCGCGCGATGCAGGAGCAGCGTCAACGGCTCGACGTGCTGACGCGCCGGCTCGGGATGGTGCTCGGTGCGAGCGGCCACGCCGCTCCGGACGCGACGATGCGCCGCATCACCAACGCGCTGCGCGCGGCATCGATCGGCGACGACGCGACGTGGCGCGCGCTGCGCGACGGCCGGTTGCTCTCCGAGCCGGACGCGGCGACGTTCCCGGTGATGGACGTGCCGCTCGCCCCCGCTGCCCGCGAGGAGCTCGCGGAGCGCGAGGCCACCGACCGTCGCAGGCGGCGCGAAAGCGCAGAGGCAGATGTGCGTCGCGCGGAGGCGCTGCTCGAGAACGCACGCGAGCAGGAGCTGGTGTCACGGCACCGGCGCATGACGGCGGAGCGTGCGCTCGACGACGCACGCAAGCTGCTGGCGCAGATCGACCCGGTAGCGCGCGGGGAGCCGCCTACATGAAACGTGCACTGCTTCTGGCCGCAGCTGCTGGTTTATGTGCGGTCGGATGCGACTCCGCACAACCGGTTACGCACACCACCGCGTCCCCGACCGCGGTGGTGTCGTGCTCCAGCCCGTCGAAGGTGAAGGTCGTCGGTGTATCGGAGCAGACCGCCCAGAGACTGGCCGCTCAGCAGGCTAGGGTAGTCGCCGCAGGCAACTCGGTGACCTTTTCCTCGGTCTGCGTCACGACGCTCCACGACGCGAGCCCGGGTGTGGGTCCCGGCGTGGGCGAGTCTCTCGATGCACTCGTCTGGAATTTCCGATTTCGCGGGCTCTTTGGTTCAGTGTCCTGCGGACCTGCCCTGATGACTCCGCAGCCGACGTGCCCGCCACCTCAACCGTTGCTCCAGGTCCTTCTGGATTCCCGGTCCGCCGCCTTCGTGGAGATGGGCACACCGCCGGAGCTCGCCGGCTAGCTGTAAAGTCGCGTCCGGATCCCCGGTAGGAGTGACGGTAGCCGCCCTTCTGTAGTTACAACTGGTGATCGTCATCGCTTTCGTCGGTTAGCTCGACTACCGCCGCGGCTACGATGGAACGGATCGGCGCCGCCACGGACAGAGCGGCCGGGTGAGACCGTGCTGGCCTGGTTGCCGGCACTGTAGCCAGCGGCTGGATATCGCTTGGTTGTCAGAAAAACGCCTGAGTCAAGCGGCCGCGACCGGACGCCCCAGATGACGGTCGAGTCGCTTCTGTCACGGCAAATCCCTGGCAGCGCACGCAACAATCCGGGGATGGACATCACGTGCCCACGTTGCGGCACGCGACAGCCGGAGCCAGAGCCACCCACGGGAATGATGACCTGCACGTCGTGCCGACGGACGCTCCGGATATTCTGGGGCGCCATGACCGTCGTTGGGCAACCGCTTACTGACGGGGAGACGTCGAAAGTGGAGGAATTGGAACCTCGTCTCGACGCGTGCCGCGGCGGTTTCGCAATCAATTGGTGGCGGCGGCGAAGGGCACGCCGAGACCTTGTTGACTACCTTCGCGAGACGGGTGAGCGCCGCCGTGCTGGTGATTCTCCCTAGGTCACGCGGCAAACATCGTCGCGAGGTGGACGCACCGCTTTCTCCAGTTCGGCGCGACGCCCACCGTGACTCTGATCCGTCGGTCATCGGCAGCTATCGCGACTGGTGAGACCCTTTCGCGCGGCTCACCGGTTCGCCTCGGCGCGCCTC
>JAFALX010000090.1 GCA_019234035.1 Candidatus Dormiibacterota bacterium
ACGATGGGCGCGCCGCACTCCTCGACGGCGTCGATGCACTGCTGCACCGACAGCCGGCGCGCCAGGATGTCGTCGGCATGCTGGATCTTGCCGCAACCCGCGCACGCGAGATTGCACTGGTACAGAGGCTCGAGCTGCAGCACGAGCGCGAACTTCTCGTTGCGCCGCAGCCGCTGCCGTGCCACGTACGCCCCCACCTTCACCGCCTGTCGCAGGGGTACCGCCATGTCAGTGCATTGCCTCCATGAGCTCGCGTGGATCCAGTCGTGCGCTGTTCCCGGGTTGCGATTGCCGTCCCGGACCCTCGGCGTCGGCTAGGGTCAGGAGCGGGAACACGTGCCGGTACAGGTGGTAGTTCAGGTAGAAGTCGCCAGGGAACCCGGTGCCCGTGAACGTCGGCTCCACCCACGTGCCCCGCTGCTGTGTGTCACGCAGGTAGCCGAGACCTCGCTGTGCCGCCGCGCCCTCGCCGCGGCCGGCGAGCTGCAGCGAGTGCACCGCCCACGCGGTCTGCGACGCCGTGCTGTCGCCGACGCCCGCGAACGATTCGTCCGTGTAGCCGAAGCACGTGTCGCCCCAGCCCGAGTCGGCGTTCTGGATGCGCTCGAGCCATGCCGCGGCGGGGACGATCATGTCGCCGCCGGTGCGGAGCGCGCGCAGCGCGCTGATCACGCACCAAGTCCCGTACACGTGGTTCACCCCCCAGCGGCCGAACCACGAACCCCATGGCCGTTGCTCCCGGCGCAGGTAGCGCAGCGCGGGCCCAATATCGGGGTCAGCCGGCCCGGCGCCGACCGCGGCCAGCATCTCGATCACGTGCGCCGTGACGTCCTCCGACGGTGGATCGATCAGCGCCCCGAAGTCCGCGAACGGCAGGCGGTACAGCAGCGTTCGCGTGTTGTCTTTGTCGAACGCGCCCCACGCTCCGTTGCTCGATTTCATCGCCCGGCACCAGCGCACCGCCCGGGTCACGGCGGAGAGCACACGCGTCTCCCGGCTCGCCTCGAGCAGCGCGATCACCACGACCGCCGTGTCGTCGATGTCGGGGTAGACGTCGTTCTGGAACTCGAACGCCCAGCCGCCGCAGTCGTCCATGGGCACCTTGACCTGCCAATCACCCCAGTGCTCGATCTGCTCGTCCAGCAGCCAGTTGACCGTGGACCGGATGGCGGGGTGATCGCGCGGGAGACCGGCGCGGCGCAGCGCGAGCAGCGTCCACGCCGTGTCCCACACCGGTGAGACGCACGCCTGGAAACGCCAGCCGGCGGGGTCCTCGAACGCGAAGCCCTGCAGTCCTTCGATGCCGCGGCGGAACACCGGGTTGTCGCGTGGCACGCCCTCGACCTCGAGGGCCAGCAACGAGTACACCCACGGCGGCTGGATGCCTCCCCAGCTGCCGTCGAGCTCCTGGCGGTCGCTGATCCACCTGACGAGCGCGCGGCGCGACTGTGGACGACCGGGGTGCAGCGGCTGCGCGTGATACAAGCGCAGCGCGTGGTCCAGCCACCAGAAGGGGCCGCTGCCCGGCACGCGGCGCATGCGCGACTCGGTGCCCGGCGCGACGATCTCCGAGACGTCGACGCCGAGGTCACGCACCGGACGCCGCGAGCAGACCAGCAGCAGCGGCGCCACCGTCTGCCGCGCCCAGCACGCGAAGTCGTACAGGTTGAACGGCAGCTGCGGCGGAAACGCGATGAGCTCCGGCGGAATCGTGGGCACGCCGCGCCACGGATACACCCCGAAGAGCGCCATCCAGATCTTGGTGAAGACGCGCGTCTCGGTGATGCCGCCCTGGCCGCGAATGAAGCGCAGCGCGCGTTGCATCTCGGCGCGGGCGGCGTCGACACCGAGCACGCGCAGCGCGACGTACGTTTCCAGCGTGGTGCTGAGATCGCCCGGCGCGTTGTGGTACAGGCCCCACGTGCCGTCCTCGCGCTGCTCTCCCAGCATGTAGGCCGCTGCACGCATCGCGATGTCGTCGAGCGAGATGCCGAGAAAGCGCAGGAGCAGCACGTGTTCCGCGGTCATCGTGACGTTGGTCTCGAGCTCGTCGGTCCACCAGCCTTCGGGGCTCTGACGCTCGAGCACCCAGTCGACGGCGTTGCGTACGGCCTCAGACGGCACGGAGCATCTCCACACCTCGCACGCCGGTGGGCGCGCGTCCGCGCAGCGCACGCGCGCGCGCCGCCCGCAGCGCCGGCGTCAACGCGCGCGCTGCGGCGCGTCCGCTGCGCACCGCCGACTCCATCGTCGCCGGCCACCCGGTGTCCGTCCAGGCTCCGGCCACCATCAGCGTCGGCAGCGAGGTGCGTTCGTTCGGCCGTCGCAGCCCCGGCGTGGGCACGAACGTGGCCTCGGGATCGCGCGTGCACGCGCTGTGCACGAGGCGCGCGCCCCGCAGCGCCGGGATGACTGCGCGCAGCTCAGCGTCCGCCATCGCGACCAGCTCCGACTGCGGTCGCGACACGAGCGTGCCGGCCGCACTCAGGCTGCAGGCCACGTAGCCCGTGCCCTTGCGGAACGCCCACTGCACCGGCGAATCGAGGATCGCGGCGAAGTCGAGCATGTTCAGCGGGCGGTCGTACCAGAGGTGCACGTCGACGATCGGCTCGGTCTCGAACGCGTCAAGTCCCTCGATGCCGGGCAGGTTCGAGTCCGCGAAGATCGCGGCCACACGGCGCGGCGGGATTGCGAGGACGCACGCGTCGCAGGGGATGGTCGCCCCGGAGTCGAGCCGCACCCCGGTGACAGCACCGTCGCGCACGACCACCGACGTCACCCGGCTGCGCATGGTCACCGTCTCGCACAGCGCGGCGGCCTTCTCCGCCATGCGCGCCAGCGGAACGGTCGAGTAGCCGATGCAGGCGGCGTCGCGACGACCCATGAACGCCGTGCGGATGACGAAGAGGCCGTCCTGTGCGGATGCCCGCTCCAGCGGCGCGTTGAGCGCCGGGATGAGGAACGGGTCCCAGAACGCCCGCCTTGTACGCGCGTTCTGGCGGTGTTGCAGCAGCCACGTCGCCATGTCCAGCCGCGAGCTCACCGGCGTGCGCGCGGCGAGCAGCGCCGAGAGCACGCGGAGCTTGTCCGCAGCGGTGAGATGCCGGTATGAGGCGAATCCCATCGCCAGGTGCAGCGGCGCGGGAAGCGGAGAGGCACGCAGTCGCGCCGGCGGACCATCGCGCGTGAGCACGATCGCGCTGAAGCGCGGCTGGAAGCGCAGGGAGCTGCGCATGCCGAGCTGCGTGGCGAAATCGAGGAACTCGGTGCAGCACTTCAGGACGACGTGCTGTCCGTTGTCGACCTCGATGCCGCCGACCTCGAACGACGTCGCCTTGCCACCCAGCAGTCGCGAGCGCTCGATGAGGTGCACCGCGACCCCGGCTCTCGTGAGCGCCGCCGCGGCGGCCAGCCCGGCCAGTCCCGCGCCGACGACCGCGACCAGCGGCCGCTCGCCGGTCTCGCCGCTCACAGCGCTGCGATCCACGAACGCGCCATCACGCCGAGCTTGTCGACCGGCGACAGCGATGCTCGCCGGCGCAGCGGCAGCATCGGATCGTGCTCGATGCGATCGAGGATGCCGGTGTAGATGCCGGCCATCGTGCGCACGCACACCGCGGCGGTGCGCGGGATGTGCTCGGTCACACGGATGCCTGCCGCATGGTGGCGGCGTGCACGCGCCGCCTGGAATGCGATGAACTCGTTCCAGCGTGGTGCCGGCCAACCGCGCAGGACGTCCTGCTCGGCGATGCCGAACGCGCGCAGCTCGTCGAGCGGGAGATAGATCCGTCCTCGCGAGGCGTCCTCGCGCACGTCGCGCAGGATGTTGATCAGCTGCAGCGCGACACCGAGCTCGTCCGCGAGCTCCAGTGCGCGGGGATCACGGAAGCCGAAGATGCGCACGCACATGCGGCCGACGATCGAGGCCACGAGCTGGCAGTACTCGCGCAGCTCGGCAAACGTGCCGTACCGCGTGATCGCGAGATCCATGCCCACGCCGTCGATCAGCATCTCGAGCTCGCTCGCCGGAATGGAGTAGCGCGCCATCGCGTGTGCCAGCACGCTCATCACCGGATCGGTGGAGTCATCCGAACGCGCGTTGGACAGCCGCTGCCGGTGGCGGTCGAGCCCGGCCAGGCGGCCCGCGGCGGGGGTCGCATCGGAGTCGGCCTCATCGTCGACCTGGCGGGCGAAGTCGTACAGGGCATAGATGGCCGTGCGCTGCGGTCGCGGCAGTGCCAGGAATCCCCAGTAGAAGTTGGCCGCCTCGCGGCGAGCCATCGCCTCGCAGTACTTCTCGCTGGCGCGCAGCCCGACCGGCGTGCCGGCAAGCGCGACCGAGCCGTTGCGACTGCCGAGCGCCGCGGTCTCAGCCACCGCGCACCGTTTCCCGGGCCAACGAAGCCGCCGGCCGGCGCTGCAGTGCGGTGAGCAGTGCAGTGCTGGCGATGCGTCCACGATCCCGCGTGCTCACCGCCGGGCGGATGGACTCGGTGCGGTACCCGGCGCGCGCGATGGCGTCGAGGATCGCGTTGCCACCGAGGCGATACAACGCCAGCTGCACGCGCAGGCGCGGGCCGACGCTCGCTTCGAGCGCGCGACCGCGGTCGAGCAGCTGGCGGGCGCGATCACAGAGCGCGCGCACCGCTGCGGTCGTGCCGCCGGCGCGCACATCGGTCTGCAGCAGGTAGCAGCGGCCCTTGCCGGCGTCGACTCCGACGTCCTGGGCGAAGTTGGCGAGCTGCAAGCCGATGCACACGGCATCGCTGAGCTCCGTGCGCCGCGTGTCGCCGTAGCCGTTGACACGCAGCACCATGCGCCCCACCGGCGCCGCGGACAGCGAGCAGTACGCGTGCAGCGCGGGCCAGTCCTCGTAGCCGGTCACGTGCTGGTCCTGCAGGTTCGCGGCGATGAGGTCGAGGAAGGGCTGCCGCGGCATGCGATGCCGCACGACCGTCTCATTCAGCGCCAGGAGCACCGGGTGCTCGGGCGGCACGTTATCGTCGAACATGGCCACAACATCCTCGCGCCAGCGCAGGAGCCGCTCGGTGGCACGCTCGGGATCGCCGGTCTCATCGCCGATGTCGTCGGTGGTGCGGCAGAACGCGTAGACCCGGGCGAGGTCGCGGCGCAGCGTGCGCGGCGACAGCCGCGAGGCGACGGTGAAGTTCTCGTAGTGGCGCAGCAGCGCGTTGCAGTACACGTCCGCCGCAGCGACAGAGGCCGGACGCTGCTCGGCTGCGCTCACCGGACGATGCGCCCAGGCGTGTGCAGGTCGGCGACGCGGGCGGCGCCGGTGCAGAACATCGCGATGCGCACCTCCTCGATGAGCATCTCGACCGTCTCCGCCAGCACGCGCTCGCCGCTCGCAGCGGCGCGCAGCAGTGGCCCTGCCGCCGCAGCCGCGTCGGCTCCGAGCGCGAGTGCCTTGGTGACGTCGATGCCGTCGCGGACGCCGCCGCTCGCGATGATCGTGGCGGCCGGCGCCGCTGCCCGGGCGCCGCTGACCGCCGCGGCGGTCGGAATCCCCCAGCCCGCGAACGCCGCGGCCACACGAGCGCGGACCGGATCACTCATGCGGTGCCGCTCCACCTCGCTCCACGAGGTGCCTCCGGCGCCGGCGACGTCGACCGCGGCAACACCGGCGTCGACCAGCGCAGCGACGAGATCTGCGGCGATGCCCCAGCCGACCTCCTTGACGATGACCGGCGCGTGCAACCCGGCGCAGACGTCGGCGATCCGCTCGAGCAGCCCGGCGAAGCACGTGTCGCCCTCCGGCTGCAGCGCTTCCTGCAGCGGATTGAGGTGGAGCACCAGCCCGTCGGCGCGAAGCATCTCGAGCAGGCGGCGGCAGTCGGCAACGCCCACGCCGCGGTTCAGCTGCACCGCGCCGAGGTTGGCCAGCAGCGGCACGTCCGGCGCGATGTCGCGCATGTCGAACGTCGGCAGCACCTCGGGCTGTTCGAGCAGGATCCGGCACGAACCGAGGCCCATTGCCAGCCGCCGCTCCTGCGCAACCCCGGCGAGGCGCACGTTGATCACGTGGGCGCGCTCGGTGCCGCCCGTCATGCACGAGATGAGAAGCGGCGCGCCGAGCCGCCGATCCAGGAATCGGGTGCTCAGGTCGACGTCGTCGAGGTCGATCCCGGGCAGTGCGCGGTGCACCAACCGCCAGTCGCCGAAGCCCGTCGCCACGCCCTTGGCGGCGACGTCCTCCTCGAGATTGATGCGGATGTGATCCGCCTTGCGCGACAGGGTGACCGGGCTTCCGGTCAGGGAGCTAGCGGACGCGCTCGGCGACATGCACCGCAACCTCGGCGAACTCCTGCAGCGACTGCCGGGAAACGTCGCTCGGGTCGATGGCCGCCACCGCGTCGCGCGCCAGCACGAGTGGAGAATCCGCGGTGAGCGAGGCGCCCCCGCAGCGGTCGAGCAGGATGCGCAGTTGCTCGTCCGAGGCGGCATCGCGCTCGCCGAAGAGGTGGCGAAGCTCGCGGCGCTGGTCCTCGGTGGCGATCTCGTACGCGGCGACGATCGGATACGTGACCTTGCGGCGCCGCAGATCGGAGTCGCGCGCCTTGCCGGTGAGCTCCACGTCACCCCAGGTGCCCAACCAGTCGTCGCGCACCTGGAAGGCGAGTCCGAGGAGGCGGCCGGCCGCGTCGAAGCGGCGGGCGCACTCGTCGTCCACTCCGGCGATCAGCGCGCCGGCGGCGAGGCTCGCGCCGAGCAGCGCGCCGGTCTTGGCCGTCGCCATGCCGAGGTAGGACGCGGTCGAGGCGGCGGGTGAGCCCTCGAGCGCCAGGTCCTGGCACTGGCCCTCGACCACCTCGACCACTGCGCGGGTCAATGCATACGCGGCGCGCATCCGGCGATCGGCGTCCGCTCCCGGGACGAGGAGCGTCTGCAGCGCGAGCGCGAAGATGCCGTCGCCGGCGTTGATCCCCTGGGCGGCGCCCCAGATCGCCCAGACGGTGTCGCGGTGGCGCCGCTGGCGATCGCCGTCCTGGATGTCGTCGTGGATCAGGGTGAAGTTGTGGACCAGCTCGACCGCGACCGCGGCGGGCAGCGCCGACTCCGGGTCACCGCCCAGCGCCTCGCACGCCCACAGCACCAGCGCCGGGCGCATGCGCTTGCCCGACGGCGCGTCGGTGCGATGGCCGGCGGCGTCGATCCAGCCCATGTGGTACGCGCCCATCCGGCCCAGATGCGACTGGGCAGGGAGGGCAGCTCGCCGCAGGGCACGTTCTATGGAGTCGCGGTGTCGCGTCAGAACTGCTGGCGGCGGCTCGGCCTCAGCGATGAGGGGCAGGTCGAGGACACGCTCCGCCATCCGTCCTCCTCCAAAGATGCTTTACGGACCGTAACCGTTTTCGCATCGTAACGAACTGCGGTCGCGCCCGGCAAGCCGCCGCACATGTGGCGTGCGCAGAACGCCACTCGAATGCGCGGCGATCGCCTCACGCCGCCCGCGGCGGTGCATACCGCGATCGGTCGCTACGCGCAAACGGTCTCGACCCGGGCCAAGCGTCTCCGGCGTCGAACGGAGGCTCGCTCACCCGGCTTTCAGCGCTGCGAGTCGGAGTGTGACGGCGGCGGTTGCGCCAGGGCCCGTGGCGTCATGGTCGACCGTCGCGGCGCTCCGCTGCCAGCTTGCACGCGCGTGGCGTGGATGGGCGGACCGGGTATCCGCGGCGAGTTCCGCAGCCGAGCGGAGCTCGGCGAGGACTGTCTGAAGCAAGCGGCTCTCCGGTCCGCCCATCCACGCACGAACAGTCAGGCTGCGTGCGAGGGCGCCGCCGGGAGCTCGACCGTGAAGGTGGAACCGCGCTTTGGCTCCGAGACGACCGAGACGGAGCCGCCGTGCGCCTCGACGACGTGGCGCACAATGGCGAGGCCGAGCCCTGAGCCCTCCCCGTCGCGCTGACGCGAGCTGTCTGCTTTCCAGAAGCGCTCGAAGATGCGCGGGAGATCGTCGGGTGCGATGCCCACGCCGGTGTCGCGGCACTGCAGCACGACGCGGCCGGGGTCGCCGGGCGCTGCCAGCACGTCGATGCGGCCGCCGGTCGGCGTGAACTTGATCGCGTTGTGCACCAGGTTGCGCATCGCCTGGCCGAGGCGGCCGGCGTCGCCGGCGATCTCCGGTGATCCGTCGGCAATCGTCACAACGAGTGCGATGCCCTTGTCCGACGCAAGCGGACGCAAACGGTCCACGGCGGCGAGGAGGCTCTCGATCGAAACCCGTTCGTGCGCAAGGGGACGCAGCCCGGACTCGATGGTGCTGAGCTCGAGCAGCTCCTCGACCATCTGCGCCATGTGCGTGGCCTCGAGCCCGATGCGATGCACGAAGTCTGCGGCGGCCGACGCATCGTCGAGCCCGCCGTTCTCCAGCGTCTCGGCCATGATGCGCACCGCCGTCACCGGCGTCCGCAGCTCGTGCGACACGTTACTGACAAAGTCGCGCCGAACTCGCTCAAGCCGATGCAGGCGCGTTTCGTCGCGCACCATGACGAGCACGGTGACCTCGGGTTCGTCGACCTTCAGCGCGCGAACCACGAGGTTGCGATCGTCGACGCTGATGTCGCGCTCCTCGATACGGCCGGACTCCAGAGCGGCGTCGACCAGTCGCTGGATGCGAAAGTCCAGGTGCGACGAGTGGAATCGACCGCCGGCCTCGAGCGCCGCCGCGCCGAACAGTCGCGCCGCCGGGGGCGAGATGAGCACGACTCTGTCCTCGCCATCGATCGCAATCAGTCCCTCGCCAGAGACACGAGCGACCTGATGGAGGAGACCGGCGACTGCGCCGCTGACTGCGCCCTGCACCGCAGCCCAGTATAGGCACTACCGTTCGTTAACGTTTCGATAACCGGCCGCTCATGCGTTGACAATTTCGCGATCGCGAGGATTCTGCTGTCGCAACGGGCGGCAACAGAAATCCGAATGGAGCATCGACCACACCTGACAGCGCACGAACGTCCACGGGCCATTGACCTGGGGCGGCGGTATCATGGGGTCATCGCTTCGAGAGTCGCGCCGCAGCAGGCGTCCGTCCCGCATCCTGACGACGACGCGCTCCTGGGGCAGGCGGCGGGCGCACAGAGATCGGGGCTGGAGCGCGCGCTCGAGCAGATCAGGTCGATCGCGATCGAGATGGGCGAGCTCGTCGACCACGCCATTCACCGCGCCACGACAGGGCTGCTCGGACGCGATGTCGCCGCAAGCAATGAGGTCATCCGTGGCGATGCGCGGGTCAACGCGCTGCAGGCGGAGGCGCGGCAGCTCTGTCTGAGCGCGTTGCAGACGCAGGC
>JAFALX010000289.1 GCA_019234035.1 Candidatus Dormiibacterota bacterium
CCGTTCCACGAGGTGTACGAGGACTCCCGGGCGACCGGCTCGCCATGAGCACCTCGCCGCTCTTCGAGATGCTCCTTCGCGGCGCGCTCGACCGCGCGTTCGGCGCAGGCGACGACCCGGCGTTCGCCGCAGCGCCGGGACGCTGCACGCTGGTCGGCGAGCACGTCGACTACGCCGGCGGGCTCGTGCTCTGCGTGGCGATCGACCTCGAGGTGATGGTCGCCGTCCGGGTGGCGTCGGGGTCGTTGGACCGCGTCGCCGTCGGCGACCGGCGTTTTGCGCGCGAGGGTCCGCTGCGTGCCGCCGGCGCCGGCTACGTCTTCGCCGCCGCCGACGCGTTGCGCCACCGCGGGCTCGAGATCCCCCCGGTCGAGGTGGCCACGACGGCATCGCTGCCCGCGGCGGCGGGGCTCGCATCCTCGGCGGCCGTCATCGGTGCCACGCTCGTGGCGTTGTTGCGGCTGCAGGGCGCGTCGCTGACGGCGGCCGAGCTCATCGACGCCGCATACGCGGCCGAGCACGATATCCTCGGCGTTCCGAGCGGCCGCCTCGACGAGCACGCGATCGTCGAGTCGCCCGAGGGAGGAGCGATCCTGCTCGACTGCGCGGCCGGCACCGTCTCGGACGTGCCGTGGGCGCTGGACGACGTCGTGCTCTGCGTCTGCGACACCGGCGAACGGCACTCGGTCGCCGGGGTGGGCTATCGAGACCGCCGTGCCGAGGCGGAGGCCGCGCTGCACGCGGCCGGCCTGGGCAACGCACAGCACGTGGGAGCCGCAGCGGCGATTCCCGAGCTCGCCGATCCCACGCTCTCGCGGCGGTTGCGCCACGTCGTGAGCGAGACGCGGCGGGCCGCGGCGGCGGCCGAGGCGCTGCGCTGCGGGGATGCCGCTGCGCTCGGCACCCTCATGACGGAGTCCCAACGGTCGCTGCGCGACGACATGGAGGTCAGCACGCCGCGCCTCGATGCCGTGGTCGAGGCGTCGGTTGCGGTCCCAGGCTGCCTCGGGGCTCGGCTCGTCGGTGCCGGGTTCGGAGGCTCCGTGATTGCGCTGGTCCGCAGCTCGGCCGCGGGTGCCTGCGTCGACGCCATGCAGGTCGCGGCAGGGGAGGGCTCGTCTGCGTTCGTCGTCCATCCGTCGGCCGGCCTCGCGTTCACCGCGGGCGACGCGGTCACCCGCGTCTAGCGCCCCACGTCGGGGGGAGCACTAGACTGCCGCCAATGCCAGGCCGCCTTGCCGACGTCGCCGGAGTTGCCGCCGGATATGTGATCGGATCGGTGCCGATCGGCGTGCTCCTCGGCCGCACCGTCCGTGGCATGGACGTTCGCGAGCACGGCAGCCACAGCATGGGTACGACCAACGTCCTGCGCCTGGTGGGACCGTCGGCGGCGGCGACGACCTTCGCCCTCGACGTCGCCAAGGGCAGCCTCGCGGTGCTCGTGGCCCGCAGGCTCGGCGCCGACCGCACCGGCCAGGCCGCGGCCGGTTTCAGCGCGATGGTCGGTCACGCGTGGCCGGCGTTCGCCGGGTTCCGCGGCGGCAAGAGCGTCGCCACCGGCTTCGGCGGCATGCTGGCGCTGACACCCTGGGGGTCCGCGACCGCCGTGGCCGGCGGTCTCAGCGCGCTCGTCGCGAGCCGGATCGTGTCGGTCGGGTCTCTGACGGCGGCGGCGTCGTCGATTGTCGGGGCCGCGATCCAGTCGAGACGGACCGGCGACCCAGCACCGCTGGCCTTCGCCACCGCTGCCACAGCCCTGATCGCGGCCCGCCACTCGGCAAACATCAGCCGGCTGCTGCGAGGCGAGGAGCCCCGCGTCTCGCTCAAACGGAAGCCGACCACAACACCGTCGTGACCCCGCTGTCCGCCGCCGCGCACGAAATTGTCTGTAGCCAAGCGAAGGACCGCCCCTCATAATTGGCGCCTATGGGGCGATACGGCGTGCCGCGCCCGGTGCGCTACGGGTTCGGGATTCTTGTTGGGGCGAGCGTATTCGCCGCCACGAGCGTGGCCATGTTCAGCCTTGCCGCGTCGGCTGGGAACAGCTCGGATCTGCTCGGGGGCCTGACCAACAGCCTCGGCACCGTCACCGGAGGGGTCGTCAACACGGTGAGCAACACCGTGAACAGCGTGGCCGGTCCGTCCGGCACGGTGTGCCAGCTGCTCTGCAACGTCGGCTCGTCCGGCGCGACGCAGCCGCAGAGCAGCAGCAACCCTCTGGGCTCGACGCTCAACTGCGTCACCGCAGGCAACTGCAGCATCAAAGACCCGCTGCCGGTGAACAACGCGACCAGCAACGGCTCCGCAACCGGTGGTGCCACCACGGTGCCGCCCGTCTCGAACCCGCCGCCGGTGGGCAGCGCTCCCGTCGCCCGCGGCCCCGTGGCCGGTGATCCACCCGCGATCACGGTGCCCTCGGGCGTGACGGCCCCCGGGTCGCTCGTGCCGCCGCCGCCGTCATCGATCAACCTGCCGACCGCCACCAGCGGAATCAACTTCGGCAAGGCGCCATTTCTCTGGCCGCTCTTCCTGGGGCTCGACGTACTGGGGGCGGGCGCGGTCGTGCTGGCACTGAGGAAGACCTGGTCGAGACCCGTCGCGGACTGACATAGGGCCGGGGGCTCATGTTCGGTCGTGTGCGGGCACCGCTCGCCGCTCTCAGAGGGTCGTTCGCCACAAAGCTGCTGCTCGGCGGGATCCTGCTCACGCTGATCCTGGTCGGCGCCGTCGGCGGGTACCTGATCTACAGCCGGGACCAGCAGACCACGACGGGGGCCCTGAGCAACTCCGACAACCGCGCCGGCGTCATGCGCCAGGTCCTCGAGCAGTTCACGGGCAAGGAGTCGTTCGCCACCGCCCAGGGCTTGTCGGGACAGGGGCCGCTGATCGACGCGCTGTCCGGATCGAATCCGGGGCCGGCGGTGGCGCAGCTGTTCAAGAACTCACCGGTCGACCTGTCGGGTGAGGTGCTGCTCATCGCCGACCGCACCGGCTCGGCCGTGTACGTGCGCCCAGCTTCCGACCTGACGGTCGGCTCCGACCTCGATCCGTTCGAGAGCCCGCTGCTGGTGAGCTACGCGCTGAACGGACAGCGCTGCGCGCTCACCGGCCAGGCCGGGGCCTGCGGCGTCGACCTCCTGAGCGGGGGGATCCCTGCGTACGCCGTGGCCGTCCCCGTCGTGTCGGCGAGTGGCACGACAGTCGGTGTGGTGGCGTACATCGCGCCGCTGCAGCAGCAGCTGCAGCGCTTCACCACGCTGTTCCAGTTCCCGACGGCATTCGTCGCGGTCAGCAACCCCGATACGGAGATCCGGCTGAACAGCACCACGCCCGTGACGACCCGTACCCCGCCGGCCATCGCCGCGGCGGTGCGCACCGGCAAGGACGTCGTCCACTCGACGTACACCGCGCCCGTCGCCACGGGCGGGCTCGGCCAGGTCGCCGGGAGCTTTGCCGCCGAGCTCGGCGCGGACGGCCGGACGGTGGTGGGCTACGTCGGCGTCGAGGTGCCGGTTGCGCCGTTCGTCGGTGACGAGCACACCGACGTGCTGACGATCATCGTCATCACCGCCTTCGCGCTGCTGTTGATCGCGGCCCTGATCATCATCTTCGTCGAGAGCGTGGTGCGCCGCCCGATCCGCCGCCTCGAGCGTGGCGTCGCGCGCATCGCCGGCGGCGACTACAACACGCCGATCCCGGTGCGAGGGCACGACGAGCTGGCACGCCTTGCCTCGAGCGTCAACCGGATGGGCGAGAGCATCGCCCGCTATACCACCCAGCTCAAGGACGCGCGGCAGCGGCTCGACCGCGCGGTGGAGCGCGTCAGCGGCATGTCGAGCGCCCTCACCACGACGACCGGCGGCGTCGCAGCGCTGCAGAACGAGGTGGTGCGCGCCGCGGCGGGCATCGTCGGCCAGGGCAGCAAGGCGCTGTTCCTGCTGCGCGAGGGCGACCAGCTCGTGGTGCAGGCGATCTACGGCGACCGCCGTTTCCCATCGGACCTCAGCCGCTGGGACCGTTTTCCTTCGGTGCTGCGCGGCGACATCGTGCGCGAGTCGCAACCCGGCGAGGGCTCGCTGCTCGCCATGCCGATGTTCTTCCAGGGCGAGGTGCTCGGCGCCCTCGCGCTGCTCATGCCCGCAGGCGCACAGGTGCCCGCCGAGGATCAGGAGAAGGTTCTGGTCGTGCTTGCCAACAACGCGGCCATCGCGATGGAGAACGCGCGACTCTTCGAGCAGGAGAAGGAGACGGTGCAACGTCTGCGCCAGCTCGACGCGATGAAGAGCGACTTCCTCTCGACGGTGCAGCACGAGCTGCGCACACCGCTCACCGCGATCCTCGGGCTCAGCGACCTCATCGAGATGTGCTGGGAGACGTGGGAGGATCAGCCGAAGCTCGACGTCATCCACGACATCCAGCTCGCGGCACGCAACCTCTACGACATCGTCGAGACGATCATCGACTTCAACGCCGTCGAGGGCGAGACGGTGGTCGTGCATCCGACGCAGATGCCGCTGCGCGACGCGGTGGACCGCGGCGTCACCGGCGTCGCCGAGCGCCACAAGGGCGGCCTGCCCGTGCCGGTGGACATCGATGTGCCGGCGGGGCAGTTCATTCAGGCCGATCCCGACCGGTTCGAGCAGGTGCTGCGCGCGCTGATCGACAACGCGGTGAAGTTCAGCGATGGCCATGGCCGCGTGCTCGTGCGCGCGGTGCCGTCGCCGCGGTTCGACTTCGTGCGTCTCGACGTCGTCGACCAGGGCATCGGCATCCCGCCCGACGACCTGCCGCGGGTGTTCGAGCGCTTCTTCCAGGTGGACAACACCGCAACGAGGCGGTACGGCGGCACCGGCATGGGGCTCGCGCTCGTGAAGCGGCTCGTGACCGCGCACGGCGCCACCATCGAGGTGGAGTCGAAGCTCGGCTTCGGCACGCGTGTGGTGCTCGACTGGCCGGCCAGCGAGGCGGCGCTGCGGGCCGCGTCGCCGCGCAACGGCTCCCCGAACGGGAACGCGATGGCGGCGAGCCTGCCTCCGGCGGCCGTCTCCTAGCGCGGCTGACTGGCCCTGCCTCGCCGGACAGGGGTACAATTCGAGACGGTCGCGCTAGACGGGGCGTTAGCGGTGCCCTGTACCTGCAATCCGCTACAGCGGGGTCGAATTCCCCACCGAGGGGGTGCGTCGTCGGGTCTGCTCCGATCTCACTGGCGTTGACGACTGGGTCCTGCGCAGCTCGGGCCCGTGAACCCCGTCAGGTCCGGAAGGAAGCAGCGGTAAGCGGTCTCCCGGGGGTGCCGTGGGGAAACCTGGTCTGAGCCGGTGGACCGGGTGAGCGCTGGTGGCGTGCCAACGACGTGGGGTGCGCGACTTCTCTATTGCTCGCGCGTTGGCGCAGGTGCGTTCGCCGGCGCATCCCCGCGAGGCCGGCGCCAGATGGCGACCGACTCCGTGGGCAGCTCTCGTGAGACGTCGCAGTTCTCCGCGGACGACATGAGGAGATCCGAGCCCGCCGCCTCGGCGATGTGGGCGGCCTCGGAGCCCAGGTTGCATGCGACGACGAGGCCGGCATTGGCATAGACGAGGACGTGGCCCTGTGCGTCGTACCGGGCGTCCACCTGCGATGAGTCGCCGGACCTCAGCCCGGGGGTGGCACGGCGCAGCGCGATCAGATCGCGGTACCACCGCAACATCGACGCGTGCTCGCCCTCGCACGTCTCGTCCCAGCGCAACACCGAGCGCGTGAACGTCGCGGGATCCTCGGGGTCCGGCACCTGCGCCGGATCCCAGCCGAACGCGATGAACTCGCGGCGCCGCCCGGCGCTCACGGCGCGGCGCAGCGCCGAATCTCCGAAGTCGGTGAAGTATTGAAAGGGCGTGGACGCGGCCCACTCCTCGCCCTGGAACAGAAGTGGCACAAATGGGGAGAGGAGCGTCAGCGCCGCCGCCATGCGAGCCCGCGCGGCGCCGACCAGATGGGCCAGGCGCTCGCCGGCCGCGCGGTTACCGACCTGGTCGTGGTTCTGCGAATAGCCCAGGAAGCGCGTGAGCGGCATTCCATCGATGGGCCGGCCGAAGGTGCGGCGGCGGTACCGCGAATACGTCCCCTGGTTGACGAACGCGCCACGCAGCGCCACGCAGATGTCGTCGGGGTCGGTGAAGTCCTCGTAGTAACCGGCGGACTCGCCGGTGAGCAACACGTGCAGCGAATGATGGAAATCGTCGCTCCACTGTGCGGTGAGGCCATCGCCTCCGTGGGAGATGTCGCGCACCAGCCGTGGATCGTTCAGGTCGGATTCGGCAACAACCCATACGGTGCGGCCGAGATCGCGCGAAAGGGCGCCCACCGTGCTCGCGATCTGCTCGAGCAGGTGTACCGCCGATGTGTCGATGATCGCATGCACCGCATCGAGCCGCAGCCCGTCGCAGTGGTAGTCGCGCACCCACATGAGCGCGTTGTCGACCACGAACTCGCGCACCGCATCGCTGTCCGGTCCATCGAAGTTGACCGCCGCTCCCCAGGGTGTCGAGTAGGTCGACGTGAAGTAGGGACCGAACTCGCCGAGGTAGTCGCCCTCCGGGCCCACGTGGTTGTAGACGACGTCCATTACCACCGCGAGCCCGCGCTTGTGGCAGGCGTCGACCAGCGACTTGAGCCCGTCGGGACCTCCGTACGCGTGATGCGGCGCGAAGAGGTCGACACCGTCATAGCCCCAGCCGCGGACTCCGGGAAACTCGGCCACCGGCATGAGCTCGACGGCGTTGACGCCCAGCGACACGATGTGGTCGAGGCGTTCGATCGCCGCGGTGAACGTTCCCTCCGCGGTGAACGTGCCGACATGGAGCTCGTAGAGGACGGCGTCACGCAGATCGAACCCGCGCCAACCGGCGTCCGTCCATGCAAACCGTGAATGGTCCACGAGCCGCGACGGTCCATGCACGCCCTCGGGTTGATGGTGCGAGCGCGGGTCAGGGCACCGCTTGACAGCGCCGTTCTCACCCCCGTCGACGACGAACATGTAGTCATCGTCGTCGTGCGCCTCGAGCTCGGCGCTGAACCACCCGGCTGCGCCGGCGGCCATCGGGTGACGCTCACCGCGGATCTCCAGGTGCACGGCCGCAGCATTGGGCGCCCACACCCGAAACGGGCGAGTCATGTGACCCGCTCCAGCAGCGCCACGGGAAACCGGTCGAGGAGTCCCGCCAGGCGGTTCGTGCCGCCCGTGACGCCCTCGCCGGTGAGGACGTTGAGCCACTCCCCCGGAGGCAGGTCCACCGAGGTGTCCTGCCAGTCGGCACCCAGACCATGCGCGAGGCGCACGGCGACGGCGACCACGCCAGGTCCACTGCCGGGGGCGCCGCGCATGCTGATCACCGCGTGCTCCGCCTTGGCGCCTGTGGCGTCGCACCACAGGTAGGCTGAACCCGGCCCGAACGTGGCGGGGCGGCGCGCACGCAGCGCAAGTGCCTCGCGAATCACGTGCAACTTGGGCAGGCCGGAGTCGCGGCGACGCATGATCGCCATGGCATCCAGCTGATCGAGTCCGTGGAGGAGCGCTGCGCGGCGGCCGTAATCGACCGCGCGGCGATTGTCGGGATCGACGAGGCTCAGGTCCCAGAGCTCGCACCCCTGATAGATGTCGGGCACGCCCGGGATCACACACTTCAGCAGCGTCTGCGAGAGGGACGCGATCTGCCACGCCGGAGTCATGGCGCGAAGGAAGGCATCCACTTCTGCGATGAATTCACCGTCGCCGAGCATCTCGCCGACGAAGGCGCCCATCTGCTCTTCGTACTCCGCGTCCGGGTCGAGCCAGCTCGTCTCCTGCTTGGCCTCCCGCACCGCCTTCCGCATGTACTCGCTGCAGCGATCCACGCTGATCGGGTGCGCGGCAACCATGGTCTGGAAGAACAGGTAGGCGGCGCCGGGGGTCGGAGCGCGGCCGCCGCGATGTCGCATCGCGATCTGGTGCCAGCGGCTCACGGCCTCCGCCCACGCATCCGGCATCTCCGAGAGCATGGCCACGCGAAGCCGCGCGTCCTCTCCCCGCTTGGTGTCGTGCGTCGCCGTGGCAACCAGCGACAGCGGCCGGTCCTCCGCGGCATCGTGACATGCCTGGTGGAACACCTCGGTGTCGATGCCGAAGTGCGATGGATCCGCCCCCACCTCATTCAACGCG
>JAFALX010000387.1 GCA_019234035.1 Candidatus Dormiibacterota bacterium
GCGACGCGCGGTGGAAGGGTGGGGTCAGTCCGGAGCGAGTGCGGCGATGCCCACGCCGCCGGGACCCGTGTACACGCCGACGACGGGGCCGACCTGGCCGGTGACGATCTCCACGTCGGGCAGCGCGGCACGGAGCCGCTTCTCCAGCACCGGCAGCAGCTCGGGAGCGCCGCAGTGGAAGGCCGCCACGCGACGGAGCGGCAGCCGCTCCTGCAGGAGCTCGGTGATCATCTCGATGCCCTGTCGCCGGCTGCGCACCCGCGCCTGCGGCCCGACCTCGCCGTCCTTGGTCGTCAGCAGCGGTTTGACGCCGAGGAGCGAGCCGATCAGCGCCTGCGCGCGGCCGATGCGGCCCCCACGCTGCAGGTACGTCAGCGTGTCGAGCAGCACATAGATCGTGACCTTGGATCGGCGGGCCTCCGCGCGCTGCGCGACGGTTCCTGCGTCCAGCCCGGCGGCGATGTCCTCCGCAGCCGCCTGGACCAGGAACTGCAGTCCGGCGCTGACCGTCTCGCTGTCGACGAGGTGGATGCGCCCTGCGTCGAGCTCCTGCCGCGCGATGTTCGCCGACTGCAGCGTGCCGCTGAGCTTTCCCGAGATGTGCAGGCTGACCACCTGGTCCTCGGGGTTCTGCAGCAGCGGCGCGTACGCGCGCTGGAACTGCTCCGGGGTCGGCTGCGACGTGGTCGGGTTCACCGAGCTCGACGCCAGCTTCGCGTAGAAGGCGTCCGAGTCGAGGTCGACGCCGTCCTGGAACTGCTCCTCGCCGAAGCGGACGGTCAGCGGCACCACGGTGACGCCGAGCCGCCCGGCATCGGCCGGCGAGAGATCCGCCGTGCTGTCGGTGACGATGTGGATCACGTGTTACTCGAGGGAGAGCACGAACGGGTAGTGCTCCTGCCCGCCGGTCTGGATCTCGAACTCTGTCGACGGGTGGGCGGGACGCAACGCCTCCACCAGCTGCTCGGCATCATCGGTGCTGACGCCCTCACCGCAGTACAGCGTCACGAGCTCGGGCACGGCCGGCTGTTCCGACATCGCGGTCTGCACCACGCCGGCATAGTCGGACCCGACTGCCGCGATGCGCCCATCGACGACGGCGATGACGTCACCTTCCTTGATCTCCTTCCCGTCGGTGCGGCTGTCGCGCACGGCGTGCGTGACCTCGACCGCGTGCACCTTCTCGATCGCGCTCAGCATGCGCTTTCGGTTGGTCTCGATATCGGCGGTGGCGTCGAAGGCCAACAGCGCGCTGATGCCCTGCGGGACGTTGCGAGTGGGAACGACCATGACGTCGCGGCCGTCGGCGACCGTGTTCACCTGCTCCGCGGTGAGGATGACGTTGGCGTTGTTCGGCAGGACGATCACGGAATGTGCGTTGGCGGCGTTGACGCCGTTCAGCAGGTCCTCGATGGACGGGTTCATCGTCTGGCCGCCGGCGACGACCGCGTCGGCGCCGAGGCTTTCGAAGATCTCGCGAAAGCCCCTCGCCGGGGCGACCGTCACCACGCCGAGCGGCTTCGGCGGCGCGGCCGGAGCCTCAGCCGCGGCGACCGCTGCGGCCTCGGCGGCGCCCGCGCGCTCCAGCACCTCGTGGTGCTGCGCGGTCATGTCCTCGACCTTGAGCTTGCTGAGGCGGCCCCGCTGCGCGGCCGCGCCGATCAAGACGGCGGGGTCCGTCGTGTGGATGTGGACGCGGATCAGCTGGGGGTCACCGACGACCAGCGCCGATTCGCCCATCGCCGAGAGCTCGGCGCGGATCTGGTCGACGTCGAGATGCTCGCCTTCGATGAGGAACTCGGTGCAGTACCCGAATCCGTGCTCGCTCTCCGCCACCGCGGCGGCGCCGCGGCGCCGCCCGAGGGCGGATGCGGCCCCCCCGGCACCCGGCATTCGCACCGACGGCTCGCTCACCCGGCGCAGCGGAAGCGGCGGCTCGGCGTTGGGCTGCTGCGAGTCGTTGACCGCGCGCGCGAAGCCCTCCACGATCACGGCGAGCCCGAACCCGCCGGCGTCGACCACCCCGGCGTCGCGGAGCACCGAGAGCTGCTCGGTGGTGCGCTCCACGGCCGCGTGCGCCTCGCGCACGACGTGGTTGAGGACGGCGCGGATGTCGTCGCCCTCTGCTGCCGCGGCCTCGGCGGCCTGGGCCGCCTCGCGGATGACCGTCAGGATCGTGCCCTCGGTGGGCTTCATCACGGCGCGGTACGCGACCGTGGCCGCCTCGCGGAACGCGCGCGCCACGCCGGCGGCGTTCACCTCGGCCTTGCCGGAGAGCCCCTGGGCCAGCCCGCGGAAGATCTGGGAGAGGATGACGCCGCTGTTGCCGCGGGCGCCCATCAGCGATCCGTGGGCCGCGGCCGCCATCACCGAGTCGATCGACTCCGGGTGCTTGGCGTGCTGGGCCTCTTCGACCGCCGACCTCATGGTCAGGAACATGTTGGAGCCGGTGTCGCCGTCCGGCACCGGGAAGACGTTGAGGTCGTTGATCTCCTGCTGGTTCGCCTCCAGCCAGGACAGCGCCGCACGGAGGCCGACCAGCGCCTGCTCCCCGTTGACGACCTCCAGCGGACGGCGCAACACGGTCAGCTCGGACGCCGTCTCAGAACCGGGCACCGTTGCGCTCCATGTGGATGCCCTGCACGTTCACGTTGACCGCCAGAACGGGGAGCCCCAACGTCTTCTCGAGGTGGTAGCGCACCGCGCTCATCAGGTTATGCGCAACCTCGCTGATGCGCGTGCCGTATTCGACGATCACGTACAGCTCGACGACGATGCCCTGGGCGGTGACCTGGACCTGGACGCCGCGATGGGCGTTCTCCCGGTTCAGCCGTTCGGCGATGCCGTCGCGCAGGCCACGCGCCGCCATGCCGACCACGCCGTAGCTCTCGTTGGCGGCGTGGGCGACGATCGACGCCACCACCCGCGGCGAGACCTCGATGCGGCCGAGCGACGCGGTGCTCGACAGCGCATCGCCGGTTCTGACCTTGCTCTTCATGCTCCGTTCATAAGTCTGGCAAGGAGGGCTGTGTTATCCTCGCGATCGATTCCGACCGTCGCCGGAGGCGCTGTACGAGCGCGCGATCCGCACGGCCGGGCTGTTGAGAACGAACGAGAGCATACCGATGTCGCAGCGCTGCGAGTTGTGCGGAAAGGGTCCGATGACCGGGCACAACGTCAGTCACTCCAAGGTGCACACCCTGCGCCGCTTCATGCCGAACCTGCACGTGGCGCACATCACGGTCAAGGGAAAGCTGGTGCGGGCGAAGGTCTGCACCCGGTGCCTGCGCACCCGGGCCAAGGCCGCGCGCTAGTCTGACCCTTGCTCGGCTTATATCAGCCCGGCGCTCGGCTCACCCAGGCCGCGCCTGACGGGAGCGGCGCACCCGGCGCCGACCGGATCGCGGCGGCGAGGATCTCGAGCCCGTCGACGATGCGCGGGCCGGGCCGGTTGAAGTAGCTGGACCCGTCGACGGCGATGACGCGACCGGAGCGGGCGCAGGGCAGGTCGCCGAAGCCGGCGCGCTCGGTCACCTCGGACGCGCGTTCGAGCGTCTGCCCCAGGTCGAAGCCGCACGGCATCAGCACGAGCACCTGTGGCTGTGCCTCGAGGACGCGATCCCAGGGGATGGCGGTCGACGGTTCGCCCTCGACTCCGAGCACGTCGTCGCCGCCGGCGATCCGGACCATCTCCGGCACCCAGTGGCCGCCGATGAAGATGGGATCGGTCCACTCGATGCAGACCACGCGAGGGCGGGGGTCGGTAGCAGCCGCTGCGGCGACCACGGCGATGCGTTCACGCATCGACTCGGCCAGTGCTGCGCCCGCGCGCTGCTCGCCGGTGGCCTCCCCCACCGCACCGGCGGTGGCGACGATCTCGTCGAGGGTGCTGGGTTCGAGCGACACGATGGGAACGTCGCCCGGGAGCCGCCGCACGGCGTGCTCGACCGTCTCGTAGGAGACGGCGCAGACGTCGCAGAGCTCCT
>JAFALX010000112.1 GCA_019234035.1 Candidatus Dormiibacterota bacterium
ATCTGTCAGTCAGTTCGAGTTGCCGCAACGTCCTGTACGGGCAGCATCGTATGCGATCGCAGGAGCCCGCGTCGGTTGCCGCAACCTGTAACAGCCCGGGCGTTTGGGAGACAGTGCATCGTGCTTCCCAGCGACGACATGCACTGCCAGGAGCTGGTCGAGCTGATCACGGACTATCTCGAGCAGGTGCTTCCCGCCGGAGAGCGGCGGCGATTCGAGCAGCACCTGGCCATCTGTCCGGGCTGCCAGGCATACCTTCAGCAGATGCAGCAGACCATCGGCGTGTCCCGGCAGCTGAGCGAAGACGAGCTCGACCCGCAGATGCGGGCTCGCCTCCTTGCCGCGTTCCGGACCTGGAAGACGGGGTAGGCCAGCCGCCGCCGCGCGGCGTGGTCGCTGACCGGTGTCTGTAACGACGGAGGCGGTCGCCGGACCAGTTCACCGCAGTAGATGGCCGCGTCACGGAGACCGCAGATGAGCCACCAGCCGATCGGAGACTACGCCCTCATCTCCGACTGCCACACGGCGGCACTGGTGAGTCGCGCCGGGTCAATCGATTGGTTGTGCGTACGCCGCTTTGATGGCCCGGCCGTCTTCGGCCGGCTCCTGGACGAGGCCGCTGGACACTGGGTCATCCGCCCCGTCGGCGAGGCCGACACGAGCCGTCGCTATCTCGACGGGACCATGGTCCTGGAGACGACCTTTCACACCGCGACCGGCGATCTCACCCTTGTCGATGCCATGGCCCTCGGCGACATGGAGCGCGGCCACGACATCGGCGCCGAGTCTCCGGGTCTGCTCCTGCGCAAGGTCAGCTGCACGCGCGGCTCCGTGGAGGTGCAACTCGAGTACGCGCCGCGCCCCGAGTACGGTCTCATCAAGCCGCTGCTGATGGAGGCAGACGGGCTCATCACCGCTCGTGGCGGCGCACACCTGCTCGGCCTGTCGCCGACGGTACCCCTCACCATCGACGGCTCGACGGTGCGTGCCCGCTTCAGGCTCAACGACGGCGAGCACGCATGCTTTGCGCTGCGACAGCGGCACAGCTGGGAACCCCCGCCGAGGCTGTGGTCCCACACGGAGTGCGAGGCCCGCCTCGCCGACACCGTCGAAGGCTGGCGCACGTGGTCGGGACTGCACCAGAGCTACGAGGGTCCGTGGCGGGAGCTCGTGCATCAGAGCGGCCGCGTGCTCCAGGCACTCACCTTCCAGCCCACCGGCGCGATCGTGGCCGCGCCCACGACGTCGCTCCCCGAGACGCCGGGCGGTGAGCGCAACTGGGACTACCGCTACACCTGGGTCCGCGACGCCAGCCTCACGCTCGAAGCTCTGTGGGTGGCGGCCTGTCCCGACGAGGCGTACCGCTTCTTCGGGTGGGTGGCGGGCGCGGTGGCGGCACAGATTCGGGAGGGCGCCGACCTGCAGATCATGTTCGGGGTTGGCGGGGAGCATGACCTCACCGAGCGCTCCCTCGACCACCTCTCGGGCTGGCGCGGCAGCAGGCCGGTGCGCGTGGGTAACGGTGCGTGGAACCAGCGCCAGCTCGACGTCTACGGCGAGCTGCTCGGAGCTGCGCGACGTCTGGTCGATGTGCTGGGTGGCCTCGATCCCGCGGCGCGTTCGTTTCTTGTCGACGCCGCCGACGCCGCTGCGGCGCGGTGGATGGAAAAGGATCACGGCATCTGGGAGGTCCGCGGCGAGCCGCGGCAGTTCCTCTACTCCAAGCTGATGTGCTGGGTGGCGCTCGACTGCGCCATCGAGCTCGCCGCGGTGCTCGAAGCCGAACATCGTGTTGCCGACTGGACGGCCACGCGCCACGAGATCCGCCGCGCCATCCTCGAGCAGGGATGGAGCGACACAGCCCAGGCGTTCACGCAGGCGTTCGGCGTCGATGATCTCGATGCCTCGAACCTGATGATGGTGATCGTCGGGTTCCTCCCCGGTGACGATCCGCGGATGCGCTCGACCATCCACGCGATCGCGGAACGCCTGACCGATGAACGCGGACTCGTCTACCGGTACCGCTCGCACGACGGTCTGGGCGGGGACGAGGGGACCTTCCTTCTATGCACGTTCTGGCTGGCGGAGGCGCAGGCGCTCGCCGGGGAGCTCGGCGCAGCCCGCGCCACGATGGAGAGCGCCGTCGCCTTCGCCAACGATGTGGGGCTGCTCTCAGAAGAGGTTGACCCCCAGACCGGTGAGCTGCTCGGCAACTTCCCGCAGGCGTTCAGCCACATCGGGCTGGTCAACGCCGCCTGGGCGATCTCGCAGGCAGAAGAACGTGAGGCTGAGCAGCGTCAGCCAGCGCGGACCGACAACGGGACCGCACACAGGCACGCGGCGATGAGCCTCGCGGCGCACCTGCACACAGGCTGAGCCGTGAGCTTCACCGGACTGCTCATCGTCATGGTCGTGGCGTTCCTGGCGCCGCTCGTCGTCAACCTGGTGCGCCGCTTCCACATCCCGGGCTCTGTGGGGGAGATCGTGGCCGGCATCAT
>JAFALX010000226.1 GCA_019234035.1 Candidatus Dormiibacterota bacterium
CCGTCTTGATCACCGGCCACGTCTCCTCGCTCTTGGCGAGGAGCGCCGCCTGGAGCTCGTCGAGCGCGGGCTCGAGATCGTCGCGGATCTCCGCAGCGGCGGCGAACTGCATCGCCGTCGGGATCACGTCGTTGCTCGACTGCCCGAGGTTCACGTGGTCGTTGGGATGCACGGGGTCGCGCGACCCGAGGGCCCCACCGAGGATCTCGATGGCGCGGTTGCTGATCACCTCGTTCGCGTTCATGTTGGTCGAGGTGCCGCTGCCCGTCTGGAACACGTCGACGATGAAGTGCCGGTGCAGCGTGCCGTCGGCGACCTCGCCCGCTGCGGAGGCGACGGCCTGTGCCAGCCTCGGCTCGAGCAGCCCGAGGTCCTCGTTGACCAGCGCCGCCTGCTGCTTGATCAGCCCGAGCGCCCTCGTGAACGACTCCGGCAGCCGGCGGTCGCTGATCGGGAAGTTGGCTGCTGCACGCGAGGTGCTGGCGCCGTGGTACGCGTCGGTGGGGACCTCGAACTCTCCCATCGAGTCCCGCTCGACCCTGGTGCCGCCCACTGTCTGTGCCTAGTCCTCCGTGCCGATCAGCGGCACGATCATTTCAAACTCCGCGCCGTTGCCGGCCACCGTCCGGGCCGCGACGCCGCCGCCGTGGCGCTCCGCCACCGTGCGCACGATATACAGGCCGAGCCCGCTTCCGGGGACCTTGCGCTGCCGCTCGGTCACCGATCGGAAGTACTTGTCGAACAGGTGCGGGCCGTCCTCCGGCGCGAACCCCGGGCCGTGGTCGCGAATCACGAAATGCGCGGAACCGTCCGAGCTGAACACGCTGACCTCGACTGACGAGCCCTCAGAGCTGTGCTTGATCGCGTTGCTGAGGAGGTTGACCACGGCCACCACGAGGCGACGCCGCTCGCCGCGAATGCGCATCCCGGTCTGCGCCGAGGTCTCGACGCGGACGCCACGCAGCTCCGCCTCGGTGGCGAGCTGCTCGACGGCCGCTGTGGCGGCGTCGGCGGCATCCATCTCCTCGAGCGAGAGCTCGTCGTCGGGGTCCTCGAGGCGCGCCAGCTCGGCCAGCGCGTTGACCATGCGGACCATCATCTCGGTGCTGGCGCTCACCCCCTCGATGGCCACGCTCGCGCTCTCCGGCAGGGCGCCGAGCATCCCGGAGGACAGCAGCTGCGCGTAGCTGCTCATGATCGTGAGCGGCCGGCGCAGCTCGTGCATGGTGATGTTCAGCGAGGAGCCGCGGGCCGACGAGGCCGAGGTCGCGGCGTTGAGCCGGTTGCGCATCAGCTGCATCGCCTCGGTGGTGAGCTGCCTGGTGAGGACACCGAGCTCCTCACCACCCGCAAGCGCGAGAGCCCGGGCCGCCGCCGGGTCGAGCTGCTGCTCTCGAGCCACGGTGTCGGCGGAGCGCGCCAGCGCCTGCAGCTCGGCCAGCGCGGTGTCCAGGCGCTCCTCGAGCCCGGGGAGGGTCTCGAGCTGGTACAGGGCGACGAGAGGGCGGAGGTCCTCCGCGGTGAGCGCGACCAGAACCGCGCTGACGAACTCACGCGAGCGGTGCCCCGCGGCCGCCGCGCGCGGTGCCGCCGAGGTCTGGCGCCGCCAGAGCTCCGCGATGCGAGTCGTGTGTGCGGCGAGGAACTCGCCGAACTGCGTGCTCACGACGCTGTCGCCACCCTCCTCGTCTCGCTGCGCTGGGGCCAGGCCGTGGCGCCGTATGGCGCCCCGGTCAGACGGCCGGTTCGACAGCGATATTCGCAGGGAACGCGCTCGAGCGGCGCCGCCTCAGCAGAAGCAGGCCACCCAGGAGCGCGAACGGGACCATCTGGAGATCGACCAGCAGGGCGACCGACGCGGCGTGCGTCGTGGTGAGCCCCATGTGCACGAGGAACGCGACGAGCACCCCCTCGCGGACGCCCAGCCCGTTGACGCTGAACGGCACCAGCGCGGCGAGCAGCCCCAGCGGGATGCACACCGCCAGCACCATCCAGCTCATCTCGACTCCGATCGAGCGAGCCGCAAGGTCGAGCGCGAAGAGGTTGATGCCCCACCCGGCGGCGCCGAAGACGATGCACTGCGCCACGGCATGCGGGTGGCTGCGGTACGCGGCGAAGGAATCGGTGAAGGAATGCATCGTCCGGCCGAGCGCTCCGGACACGCGGCCGACGAGGCGGTGCGGCGCGAGGCGGTCGGCCGAGAGCGCGCCGGTCCAGATGAGGACGATCACGCCGGCCATCACCGCGATGCCGGCGACGATGCCGTTGCCCAGCCAGGCGCGCAGCAGGACCGCAGCCGCGAGGCCCCACATCGTCATGCCGAGCATGCCGGCCATGCGGCTGCCGGCCAGGGTCGCGAGCACCCGGCAGTGGCCGACGTGCTTGCCCATCTCGACAGTGCGCACCGCGTCGCCTCCAACGCCGGCGGGCAGCACCTGGGTGAAGAACAGGCTCTGAAGATATTGCGACCCGAGGCGCGACCAGGCGAACAGCCCGTGCTCCGAGGTGGCGGTGGCGGGTCTCAGCGTACGTACCAGCACGCCCCACTCCAGCACACTCGCCGCAACCGCCAGACACGTCAATCCGATCGCGGCGATCCCCCAGCGGATGTCGGCGCTGGCGAAGCTCGAAACGGCCTTCGAGATGTTGACGCTGTGGACGAGGACCGCGGCTCCGACGAGGGTCCCGGCGACGCGAAACCAGGGCGAACCGAGGACGCGGCTCGCTTTGCTGTACAGGTTCCGAATCACTGCGATGAGTGTGCTCCCGGTGAGTGCCCCTGACTCGGTCATTCTAGGGACCGTGACACCTTCTGTAACGCTGCAACGGTGGACCTTACGGCGGCGTTACCTTCGTCAGGCTATTGAGACAGCGGACGTTCAGTCGCTGTCCATGTAGGGCTCGCGGAAGGCGGTCTGCGAGTCGATGAAGACCAGTTTGAGGTCATCGACCGGTCCGTTGCGATTCTTGGCAACGATGAGATCGGTCTTGGCGCGATCGACCTCGCGGTTGTGCAGTCCCTCTCTATAGAGGAACAGGACGACGTCGGCGTCCTGCTCGATGGAGTTGTGGACGACGAGATCCCCGGCGACGAAGTTGTGGAGGCCGCCTCCGACTGTCAGGTCGAACACATCTTCGCTGCCGGCAGGTGATATCGACGCGATCTCGGCCCAGCACCCCGCAGCGCCCGCAGTTCCGCGTTCCCCGGGCGCAACAATTCGCAACGACGGGGTGAGGCGGTCGAGGCGGCGCCATCCATCGACTGTGAAGAACTTGTGATTGGCGGTGGCGCGAATGGAGCGACCAGATCGAGTGCGCAAATCGAAGACGGGGTGATGTCCTGTCCTGAATACCCGTGCTACCGCCTGCGGCTCGAAACGGAAGGTGGCTTCGTTGAGCGCCAGGATTTCAAACCCGGACTCGCCGGCGAGCGACTCGATGCTGCGCGTGCAGCCGGACCCGGGAAGAAGCACCGGTGTCGATCCGACAAGGCAGCCGCTATCCCTCAGGTCACTCAGCTGTGGACGTTTGTTCTCCCGGCGCTCCGATTCACGCGAGAGCTGCGAGAGCGCCAGCACC
>JAFALX010000214.1 GCA_019234035.1 Candidatus Dormiibacterota bacterium
GAAGCCCTCGGCGCCGAAGCCCTCGGCGCCGATGTTGTCGTCGCCGAAGCCCTCGTCGCCGAGCGTGGCGCTCACCGGCCGCGCCGCGTCGTGGCTCGGCCGCGCGCGCGACGCCGTGTCGGTCCGCTGGGCGCTCATGCGCGGCTCTTCGACCGGCGACATCGACGAGGACGACGACAGCATCCAGATCGTCAGCGGCAACGGCGCGCCGGAGCGCCGCGGTCTTCGTGCGGGCCGGGGCGCTCGTGATGCGTTCGTCGCGCCGGCTGCCGCAGCTCCCGAAGCGACAGCGGCGTTCTCGCAGGAGGACGACGACACGCCGGACATCGCGTTCGCGCCGCCGCAGCACGAGCCGCTGCAGCGTCCGGCGTTCACCGCCAAGGAACGGCTCGCGGCCCAGGCTGCGCTGCGCAAGCTCGAGGACGAGGGCGTGCTCGCTCGCGATGTCGAACCTTCGCAGGAACTCCCCGCCGCCACTTCGGTGCGCTCATTCCACTTCGACATGCAGGAGCCGGTTGCACCGACAACCGAGCTCCCGCGGCCACAACCCCTGGAGGAGGAGCCGGCGCAACCCGGCCGCCACCAGCGCGCACTGCATCGTGAGGGGTCTCGGATCAAGCTTCCGACGTTCGCGATGCCGCGGCCGGCGCGGCAGGCACCGTCACGCTCCGCCGGTGTCGCCGGCCCGCTCGGCGACCGCCGCCTGTGGATCTTCGGCGCGGTTGTGGTCGTGGCGGTGATCATCGGGCTGCTCGTCGGCAAGACGGTCACGCCTGTGGCGAACCACCTCGCTCCCGGCGCGGTGCCGAATCCCACCGCGATCGCCCTGCCGAGCGCGCATGCAGAGGCCACGCCGACGCCCGCCGCGACGCCGCAGCCGACACCGCAACCCACGGCGACTCCCGTGCCGACACCTGCCGCTGCGAATCCGAATCAGCTCACCGGCGCGCAGAACCTCGGCGCCGGCGGCACCGGCTTCGCCGTGCAGGACATCCGCTACGGCGCACACCCCGGCGATTTCCGCATCGTGTTCGACCTGAGCGGCACCGGCTCGCCCTCCACGACGGTCGGGTTCGGCAACTCCACAACCATGTACGTCATCCTCAGCGACACCGCCGGCTCGGCCACCGTCGCGCAGCCTGCAGCGGGCAACACGGCCACCGCGGTGAAGCTGCTGCAGCCGTCGCCGATCGCGGGCAAGACCGTCTACGAGTTCACGCTCAGTGGGCCGGCGAAGCTGTCGACGATGTACCTGCAGGGCCCGCTCCGCCTCGTCATCGACCTCAGCTGATCCACGTGGCGCGCGCTTCCCTCGGCGCGTCGTCGAAATCACCAGTGCTGCCTGGATGAACGACGTGCTGCCTGGATGAACGACGTCGTCTTGGTCGTGACCAGCGCCGTGACGGCACTCGGAGCTTCTGCCGCGGCACTCTTCGCCGGGCTCGCCATCCGCGCGCAGGACCGAGCGCAGCGGCGCCAGCAGGCGCTCGAGAACTTTCGCTGGCTCCACAGCTCGTGGGACGCGCTGCGGCCGCAGCGAGGTCGCGCCGCTCGATCTCTCCTCGCGAAGAAGGAGTCGGTGACCGATGTCCGTGAGGTGCTCAACTTCTTCGAGACCGTCGCCTACCTGGTCCGAAGCCAGTTCCTCGACCTCGACATTGCGGAGAACGTGCTGGCGGCGTCAACCCTTGGGTGGTGGAGCGCCGGCCAGTCGGTCGTGGCTGCGGGGCGAGCCGAGTATGGCCCCGGCATCTTCGAACACCTCGAGTGGATGCACCGGCAGATCCACGGCGTGGCACCGCAGCGCGAAGGGTGGGAGGAACGTTTCCTCCAGCGCGAGGCGGCAGCACACAGGGAAGCGCCGGCCGGCGCGGCCACCTGACGCACCGCTGGGAGATCATAGGGAACCCGGCGCTGACAACAAGCAGTGTCACAGATCCGCGGCGTGTGACATCAATGACGCTCGTGTCCGGCTCGAACACGGGCGGCGCTTCCTCGAGGTCGCCGAGCTGTCGGCTGACACCGCCGATCCGGATGAGTACGGAAATGTCTCAGCCTCGCTGGCGGTGCTGGCTGGAATTGCCGCGAGCGATGCGGCCTGCTTTGCGTTATCGGCCCCGGACCTTCGGTCGGCTCTTCGTGCGGCGCGTCACCTTGTCGAGATGGCGGAGAAGAACGTGCGGCTGTGAGCGCCGGCTCAGCTCTGGTGCCGCACCGGTTGCTTCTCTGCCGATTCCGTCTGTGAGGATTCCTTCTTGGCCGGTTTGATCTCGTCCTCTTCGGTCATCGGTTGTCCATGCCGCTCGCGCAGCGCGAACTTCACCACCTTGCCGGTGGGGTTGCGCGGCAGGTTCGTGGTGAACACCACGGATCGCGGTTGCTTGAACCGAGCCAGGCGGCCCTCGGTGAAGTCGATGATCTCCTGCGCCGTGACCTCCTGGCCTTCCCTGACCACGACCACCGCGCGCACCGTCTCGCCCCAGCGCGGGTGCTGGACGCCGATCACCGCGACGTCCTCCACCGCCGGATGGCCGAACAGCACGTCCTCCACCTCGGCGGGGTACACGTTCTCGCCGCCGCTGATGATCATGTCCTTCTTGCGGTCGAGGATCCAGAAGTAGCCGTCGGCGTCGCGCCTGCCGATGTCGCCGGTGTGGAACCAGCCGTCCTTGATGACCTCGGCGGTGGCGTCGGGGTGGTTCCAGTACCCCTTCATCACGTTCGGGCCACGAACGACAATTTCTCCACGCTCGCCGTCGGGCACGTCCTTGCCGTTGTCGTCCACCACCTTGGTCTCGGTGAAGAAGGGGGCGATGCCGGCGGAGCCGATCTTCGCCTCCGCCATGTCCGGCGGCACGATGCACGCATTCGGCGCCGTCTCCGTGAGCCCGTAGCCCTGCAGGAACAGAATGCCGCGGTCACGGTACGTGTGCAGGAGCGTCTCGGGCACCGGCGCGCCGCCCACCGCGAAGATGCGCACGCTCGACAGGTCGCGCGTCTCGAAGTCGGGGTGCTGCGCCATGAACATGAACATGGCCGGCACGCCGAACATCGTCGTGACGCGGTGCCGCTCGATCAGCTCGAGCACCATGCCGGGCTCGAAGATCTGTTCGACGATGACCGTGCCGCCGAGCGTCAGCGTGGCGATCGGCGTGGTGTTGAGCCCGCCGATGTGGAACAGCGGCGCCACCGCGAGCGTGCGATCGTCCACCAGGCTGTCCACCATCAGCGACGCGTTGAAGTTGTTCCACATCACGTTGCCGTTGGTGATCATCGCGCCCTTGGGGCGTCCGGTCGTGCCCGACGTGTACATGATCCAGGCGACCTCGTCGTCGGACACGGGATAGTTGAGGTTGGTGTCGCGCTGGTCGTGCACCAGGTCGTCGAACGATCGCGATCCCTCGCGCTCCTCGCTGCAGATGAGCTGGCGGACATCGATCTGGTCGCGGATCTCGTCCACGATGGAGGAGAAATTGTCTTCGTACACAAGGGTTTGCAGGCCCGCGTCGCGAATGATGAAGGCGAGCTCGGGGCCGGTGAGACGGAAGTTCAACGGCACGAAGATGGCGCCGAGCTTCGCTGCGCCGAACAGCGCGAAGAAGAATCGCGGGTGGTTCAGTCCGATGAAGCCGACACGATCACCCGGGTTCACGCCGCCCGCGTGCAGCCCGTGCGCGACCTGATTGGTGAGCCGGTTCAGCTGATCGAACGTCCACTGCTCATCGCGGAAGACGAGTGCTGTGCGGTCGGGCGACATCGACGCGCGCCTCGTGAGCATGTACCCAAGGCCGTGATCGTTCGCCATCGCGCAAACCTCCTCTACGAGCAGACCGCCCTGATTGTGCTCCTCGGTACAGGCCGAGGTCTATGCCGTCCAGCCGCCGTCGACCACCAGCACCGAGCCCGTGACGAAGGACGACGCGTCCGATGCGAGATACAGCGCTGCACCGGCAATCTCATCAGGTTGTGCGTGCCGGCCCACCGCGGTCTGGCCGACGATGTGATCGTGGATGGTTTGTGTTTCCACAAGGATTGTGGCGAATTTCGTCTCGACGAGTCCAGGGGCGATCGCGTTGACGCGGACCCCGGCCGGGCCGAGCTCGCGCGCCAACGTCTTGGTCAGGTTGATGAGCGCCGCCTTGCTCATGTTGTAGGCGCCGGTGAGCGGCTCCGGCTTGATCCCCGCGACCGACGCCATGTTGATGACGCTGCCGCCGTTCTCGCGCATCCAGGCGGAGACGGCGAGCCCGGTCATGCGGAGCGCCGCCACCACATTGGTCTCGAAGATCTTGGTGACCAGCGCGATGTCTGCGTCGAGCAGCGGGCCGAACTGCGGGTTGGTGGCCGCGTTGTTCACCAGGATGTCGAGGCGGCCCAGCTCCTCCATGACGCGGGTCACGCTGCGCTCGGCGTCGACCTCGCGGCCGACGTGCCCGGACACCGCGATGGCGTCACCGCCCTCGTCGCGAATCTGGTGCGCGGCCGCCTGGCACGCGGCTTCGTCGCGGGCCATGATCGCGACGCGCGCGCCGGCCGACGCCAGCGCCGACGCCACCGCGAGGCCGATGCCGCGGCTGCCGCCCGTGACGAGCGCGGCACGCCCGGACAGGTCGAACCGCTGTGCGACCGTCACCCGCGTCAGTTGAGGGGAACGGTGGACGACGAGGCCGTCGCGTAGCCGAGCATGTTCTCGAGCAGCATGCGCTCGCGGCGCAGGATGCTGAGGCAGGCCTTCAGCCGTTCGTCGGTCGAGTCGATCTCGAGCAGCTGCTGCCGCTCCGCCACCGACACCTGCAGCGCCGCGGCGACGAGGTACGAGAGCAGCTCGGGATCGTCGGGCAGCTCGATGTCGGTGCGCTCGGTGTTCTGCTGCAGGGCACTCAGCGTCCTGGCGTAGGCGCGAAAGGCCTCCGAGATCCTTTGAGCGAGCTCTGCGGATCCGGCAGGGAGGTCGAGCAGGTAGCGCACGCTGCCGGTGAGATACGGCAGCTCGCGCGACAGCGTTTCGACGTGAAAGCGTGACGCACCCACGACAACGATGTTGTACCGACCGTCCGGCAGGGGATCCGCGGCGCGGAGCTGCGCGAGCGTGCCCACCTCGTACGGCTCGGCGCTCGGGCCGATCTCACGGCCCTCGCGAATCGCGATGACGCCGAACGTCGTGCCCTGCTCGAGGCAGTCGTGCATCATCCGCCGGTAGCGTTCCTCGAAGATGTGCAGCGCCATCGGCATGTGCGGAAACAGCACCGCGTTCAACGGGAACAGCGGAATCTGCACAGCCATTGCTGTCACATCAGCGCCGCGTGATCACGCGGCCTTGCAGTTCTTGGTGTGCTTGATGATGCGCTGGCGCCGCGGCTCGCCTGCCTGGCGGGCGTGCCGGAACGCGATCTCGACGCCGATCTCGTTCTGGCGCATCAGGTTGTGGCAGATCGGGCACCGCACGTGCGTGAGCACGTCCTTCTGGGACGCGACGCCCTTCGATTCCTTGATTGTGTTGGCCATGGGGACACGAACTCCTGAGCAATACCTGCGAACCTGATTGTACGATTCAACGCCGTGCTGCCAGGCCGTGCACGCGTGCCGTTTCGGAGCTGTGGCCTCGCGCTGGCCGCTGCGGCCGCCATCTCGTCGGTGGCGGCGTGCGGCTCCGCGGTCGAGATCGCGCCCATCTGCACCAAGCCGGGGGCGGTGGGGGCGCGCGACGACTTCAATCGCTCCGTCTCGCTCGACACCCTCGCGTACGGCATCAAGTACGGCGACATCTCCGTGGGTTGCGGGGCGCCGCTGCACTCCGGCGAGACCGTGGCGGTCGAGTACACGGCGTGGCTGGACAACGGGGTGGAGTTCGACAGCTCGCGACGCCAGGGCGGGCAGCCGGCCGAGTTCGAGCTCGGCGCGCAGCAGCTGCAGCCGGCCGGCCTCGAGATCGGCGTGCGCTCGATGCGCATCGGCGGCCACCGCCGCATCGTCATCCCGCCGGCGTTCGGCTTCGGTGCGGCAGGCGTTCCGCCGGTGATCCCTGCGAATTCGACGCTGATCATCGACGCCGAGGTGATCGCGGCGTCGGGCTGAGGCTCTCGCGCTGCGTCAGCGGCTGCCGGCGCGTCCCAGGATCCAGTAGATGGCCGTGATGCCGATCGCCACCACGAACATGCACAGGAAGGGAATGCCAATCACCAGAGGCAGGCTGGGTGCGTCGGTCGCCGTCATTCGCGGCGAAGTCTAGCCGGGGGTCCGGGAAGCGTGCACCTGTTTGGACGGGCTGTGACCGGGCTGCAGCGTCTGCAGCTCTCTCCGGCGAACCGGCGTCGGCGCCGTCATGCGTAAGGTGCTCGAGGTGGAACCGGGGCGGTCGGCGGCGATGAGCGGACGGCGCTCCTCGTCGTCCCTCAACGCCAGGCGCCGGCGCGAAGAGATGGAGCGTCTGGCGGGCGGCGAACCCGTCGATGTGGTGGTCATCGGCGGCGGCATCACCGGGGCCGGTGTGGCGCTGGACGCCGCGTCGCGCGGACTGCGCGTCGCGCTGGTGGAACGGCGCGACCTCGCCAACGGGACGAGCCGCTGGAGCAGCAAGCTGGTCCACGGCGGCCTGCGCTACCTGCGCCACCTCCAGGTCGACGTCGCCTGGGAGTCGGCGCGGGAACGCGACATCCTCATGCGGCGCACCGCGCCGCACCTGGTGCGGCCGCTGCGGTTCGTGATCGGCCTGGACGCCTCGATGCCGCCGGCGCTGGCCGCGTTCACCGAGGCCGGAGTCCGCGCCGGCGACGCGCTGCGCATCGCCGCGGGCACCCCGTCGTCGCTGCTGCCGCATCCGCGACGGGTGCGCGCCGAGCAGGCGGTGCGTGAGGTTCCCGCGATGCAGCGTCAGGGGCTGCGCGGCGCCATCGAGTTCTGGGACGGCCAGCTGGAGGACGACGCGCGACTCGTGATCGCGGTGGCGCGCACCGCGGCGGCGCGGGGTGCCCGCATCCTCACCTACTGCGAAGCGATCGAGGCCACGTGCGACCGCGTGCGCGTCCGCGATGCCCTGAGCGGCGCGTCGTTCGACATCCGCACCGCGCACACCGTGAACGCCACGGGCATCTGGGCCGGCCGGCTCGCGCCGGGCATCAGCCTGCGGCCGAGCAAGGGCGTGCACGTGGTCGTCCGTTCCGCGCTGCTCAAGGATCCCGGCGCGGCGCTGGTCGTGCCGGTGCACGGCACCGGACGGTGGGTGTTCGTGATTCCCGCGAGCGACGGCCTCACCATCATCGGCACCACCGACGACGCGTACGGCGGCGAGGTGCCGGACGAACCCGGCGTGAGCGACGACGAGGCGACAGTACTGCTGGCCGAGGTGTCGCCGCACCTCGAGCGGCCGCTCCGGCTGGAGGATGTCATCGGCCGCTACGCGGGCTTTCGTCCGCTGTTGAGCGGAGGTGGGTCGAGCACTGCCGATCTCAGCCGCAAGCACGCGATCGTCAGCGACCCCGACACCGGGGTCGTGACCGTGGTCGGCGGCAAGCTGACCACGTACCGCCACATGGCGGAACAGACGGTCGATCGCGTTGCGGGTTCCGGCGCGCCGCGGAGCCGCACGGCCACGCTGCCGCTGGTGGGCGCGGCGCCGCCGCGGCTGCTGCAATCGTTGCGGGCGCCGGGTCGCCTCGTGCGGCGATACGGCGCTGAGGCGCCGGCGGTTGCCTCGCTCGGCAATGGCTGGCCGGAGCTGCTCGATCCGGTCGCGCGCGGTGTCGCGGCGCTCGGCGTCGAGCTCGTCTTCGGCGTGGAGGACGAGGGTGCGCTCACGGTCGCGGACCTGCTCGATCGCCGTGTGCGGCTCGGTCTCGTGCCCGCTGAGCGCGCTGCCGCGGAGACCGCGGCCGAGCACCTGCTGCAGCGCGGGCTGGCCGAGCCGGTCAGCGCCTGACCCTCCGGCGCGCATCATGGACGCCGTGCTGCGCGAGCCCGATCTGAAGGACGTGGTGCGTGCGCAGCGCCGCATCGCGGCGCACCTGCCGCGGACGCCGCTGTACCGCAACGATCAGCTGTCGGCGCTGCTGGAGACCGACGTCTTCGTCAAGCACGAGAACCACCTCCCCACGGGGGCGTTCAAGGTGCGCGGCGGCGTCAACCTGGTCGGGCAGCTGAGCGACGCCGAGCGGCGCAGCGGCGTGGTCACCGCGTCGACCGGCAACCACGGTCAGTCGATCGCGTTTGCCGCGCGGGAGTTCGGCGTGCCCGCGACGGTGTACGTGCCCGAGGGCGCGAATCCGGTGAAGGTGACGGCCATCCGCACGCTCGGCGCCGAGATCGTGGTCTTCGGCCACGACTTTGACGACGCACGCATCGAGTGCGAGCGCGTGGGGCGGGAGACCGGACGCCGGTACATACACTCCGGCAACGAGCCGCTGCTCATCGCCGGCGTGGGCACGGCAGCGCTCGAGATGCTCGAGGCGCAGCCGGACATCGACGTGATCCTCGTGCCGATCGGCGGCGGCAGTGGTGCGGCCGGCGCGTGCATCGTCGCCAAGGCGATGCGACCGGCGATCCGCGTGATCGGTGTGCAATCCGAGGCCGCGCCGGCCGCGTACCGGTCGTGGAAGGCGCACGAGTTGCTCGAGGATCAGATGCGCACCGCTGCAGAGGGGCTCGCGACACGCACCGCATTTGCGCTGCCGCAGCAGATCATGCAGCGCCTGCTGGACGACTTCATCCTCGTCAACGACGACGAGCTGCGCAGCGCAACGCTCACGATGATCGAGGCAACACGCAGCTTGGTGGAGCTCGCGGCCGCGGCGCCGCTTGCAGGTGCGCTGCGGATGCGACATCAGCTACAGGGCGCGCGTGTGGCGCTCATCTGCAGCGGCGCCAACATCAGCCGCGAGCAGCTCGCTGCGCTGTTGCAGAACGCCGACAACTAGCGGGAATCTCAGCGCGGGGCTTCCACCCGAAGGCCGGCGGTCGACGCCGCCGTTGCCAGGCGCTGGTCATACGTGACGAGGGCGCCCAGGTCCGCGGTCAGCTCCAGCGCGGCCGCGACATGAATGGCGTCCAGGGACCGAAGCGCGCGCGGATCGAGCTCGCCCGCACGATCCAGCAACACGTCATCAACGCGGATGAGCCGCATGCCTCCCATCAGACGTCTGGCGATGCCCACGCGGTTTTCGTAGCCCGAGCGGCGCAACGCTCGGACGGCTTCCGTCCGGATGAGGGACGCCGAGCATTGCTCAGGCCAGCGAGACACGAACTGCCGCAGCGGCCGGGACTCGGGTTCGCTGACGACGAGCTTCAGAAAGGCTGAGGTGTCGAGGTAGACAGCCCTACCGTTCATCGGCTCGCAGCTCGGCGAGCGCGGTGGTGGGATGGCGCTTGCCGCGTTCGGCGGGCGCCGGCAGGTCGAGCTCATCCATGAGCTCTAGGAGATCGCCCGTCGCCTCCGAAGCACGCCCTTCCGCGACCAGCTGATCCAGCACACCACGCTGGAGGGGAACGATGCGAGCAATCGGATGTCCGTGGTCGGTGACCTCGATGACCTCACCATTCGACACACGCTTGAGGATGGCGCTGACGTGTTGGCGGAGCTCGCGAATGCCCACGGTGTGAATCATGGTGTACACACAGTAGCACTGTCCAGGAGGCCGTTCATGCGTCGACGAGCTCGCCGTCGAACGGTCCGTGGGATCGTTGTCCGTCTCCGCGGCAACCTTTACCGATATGGTAAAGGCATGTATCGTTTGAGCATGCCCCGTATCTCGAGCAAGAATCAGGTGACGATCCCGGTCAGCGCCTTGGACGAAGCCGGCCTTCACCCCGGCGACCAGGTGGTAATCGAGTCGCTCGTCGACGGCGAGGTGCTCATCCGTCGAAGCGCGCTGACCTTCGAGGATGCGTTTGGGGCGCTGACAGGAACCTATCCGCCTCGGTACCTTGAAGCGCTCGACGAGGAAGATGCTCGCCGTTGAACGTCGTTCTCGACGCCGACGTTGTCATCGGAGCGCTCGAGGGTTCAGACCGCCATCACCTGCAGTCACGATCTCTATTCCGGCGCTTGAGGCAGCAGGGCACTCCGAGACTGATCAGTGCCGTCAACCTCTCCGAGGTGCTCGTCGCTCCCGCGGCCGACCGGGAACGGTTACGCCGAGCGCGCGAAGCTATCGCCGCATTCGGCGTGGCGGTCCACCAGCCCAACGAAGCGATCGCGGTGGAGGCGGCCAGGCTTCGCGGTCGGTATCCGATCAGCCTTCCAGACGGATATTGCGTGGCCACGGCGAAACAGATCGACGCATCGGTGGTCTCGTTCGATGCCAAAGTCATCCGTGCCGCACGTGGGGAGCGCATCGCGACATCCGGGCTTGGTCGCACGCGTCCGTAACGATCTACTCGGGATGGAACGGCTGCAGGTGCTGCAGATCGTCCTCTGTGAGATGCGCGAACAATGCGAGGTCGTCGCTACGGCCGAGAAAGCGCACCTGCAACACCACGTCCTCCTTGAACAGGCCGGGATGCATGACGACGCCGATCATCTCGTTGCCGTCGAACAGGACGTCTCGCACCGTTCCCAGCTTCCGCCCGGACCGCCCCAGCATCACGTTCTCACCCGGCGTGATCTCCAGCTCGTCGAGTCGCTTGTGTGCTTCTTCGATGAGCCTCGGGATGTACGCGCTCTGGCCGATCTGCGCAAGCACCATGTTCGCCGCGTCGCGACCCGTGAGCGGCGCGTATCGGTACGAGAGATAGGGCACCGTGTGGCGGACTGCCGTGGAGTCGACGGCAAGCTCGACCCGGTCGTGATGCGCGCTGCGCACGTCGCTGAGCGGGATCGCAACGTCATCCTCTATCAGCGCCGATCCGCCGAGGTGGTGGCCGGAGAAATGACGCGTCTCCTTCACCACGACCGAGTGCGGATCGAGGCTCTCTTCATCGACGACGAGCCGGTGCAGCGTGCCGACCTGCACGCCGTCCGACGCATACACGACCGCGCCGAAGTGAAGGTCATCCAGCGATGGACGTTCGCTCACTGCGAGCAGCGTAGCCTGTCTCGCAATGTACCGCGACCCGCGCCTCATCAGGAACTCGGTCCGGTCTCGATCGGCCCAACCCGCAGCTATTCGACGGTGCTGCTGCGGCCCGTTGCGGCGACACGGTCGCGCGATGACGCGAGCTCCCGCAATCAGATTCCTGGTACCCCGTATCGGATTCGAACCGATGATCTCCGCCTTGAGAGGGCGGTGTCCTGGGCCACTAGACGAACGGGGCTCGCGAGCACCCAATCGTACCCGGTTCCATCGGAAATCCACGCGGCAGAGGAGTTCGTAGACTGCGGCCATGCAATTCGACCACTACACGGTCACGCTGCTGATGTTGCGTCCCGATGCTCCGGTGATGGACGACGCGGCGGCCGACGCACTGCAGTCGCAACACCTCGCCCACCTCGCCGATCTGCACGACCAGGGGCTGCTCCTCGCCGCCGGACCGCTCCTCGGCCCCGACGATCGCGAATACCGCGGCCTGAGCATCTGGAATGCCGAGCCGGAGGAGGTGCTGCACATCATCACCGAGCACCCCGATCCCAGCGTCGCCGCAGGACGTCTCACGCAGCTCGTGCTGCCGTGGATGGTGCCGTCCGGCGCGCTCGCGTTCGCGCACACGTTCTTTCCGCGCTCGGTCGACGACGTGCGCCGCGACTGACGAAGGATCGGAGGAGCATCGTGGAGCTGACCACCGATTACCTCGTCATCGGCGCCGGTGCGAGCGGCCTCGCCTTCGCCGATACGCTCGTCGCCGAGTCCGACGCCGAGGTGACGGTGGTCGATCGCCGCCCCACGGCGGGTGGACACTGGCAGGACACGTATCCGTTCGTGCGCCTGCACACGCCCTCCGCGTTCTACGGCGTCAACTCGCGCGCGCTCGGCAAGGATCGCCTCGACGAGACCGGTGAGAACGCCGGCTACTACGAGCGGGCGAGTGGTGCCGAGGTGCAGGCTTACTTCGCCGACACGGTCACGGAGCTCACGGAGACGGGGCGCGTCCGCGTGCTCACCGGCTGGGAGCACGTGGGAGCCGGCGGCGACGGCGAACAGGTGCGAGAGGTGCGCACCGGCGAGCTGCACGACGTGGTGGTGCGCCGCAGGGTGGTCGACGCGCGCTACATGGAGGCGTCGATACCGGCGACCCATGCTCCGCCATTCGACGTGGCGCCGGGCGTCCGGTTCGTGCCCATCAACGACCTGCCCGCAGCCGCGGAAGATGCGACGACGTTCGCGGTGCTGGGGTCGGGCAAGACGGCCGCGGACGCGTGCACGTGGTTGCTCTGGAACGGCGTCACGCCCGATCGCATTCGCTGGATCCGGCCCCGCGAGGCGTGGTTCTACGACCGCCGCCATTTCCAGCCCCTCGATCAGGTCGGCGCCATCGTGGAGGGATTCGCCCTCGACGTCGAGGCCGCCGTCGCCGCGACGGACATCGATGACCTCTTCGGACGCCTCGAGGACTCGGGACGGCTCATGCGCATCGACACGACCCGCCCGCCGACGATGTACCGCGGCACCATGCTCAGCGCCGGCGAGCTGGCCGCGCTGCGCCAGATCTCGGACGTGGTGCGGCTTGGGCGCGTCCAGCGGATCGAGCAGGACCGGATCGTGCTCGACCGCGGCGAGACACCCACCGGCCCCGACGTCCTGCACGTCGACTGCACCGCGCTCGGGCTCAACAACGCGCCCGCGACGCCGATCTTCCAGCCCGGCCGCATCGTGCTCCAGCAGGTGCGCTACCTCTCGCCCGCCTTCAACGCGGCGCTCATCGGCTTCATCGAGGCCCGCCGCGACGACGACGTGGAGAGGAACCGGCTCTGCCCGCCCAACCCGTATCCCAGCACCGTCGCCGACTGGCCGCGCATGGTCAGCCTCACGTGGATGACCGAGGGAGCCTGGTTGACCGAGCCCGACCTGGCGGAATGGGTGGCGGCGAGCCGGCTCAACCTGCTGTACTCGATGCCCGGCCACGCGGACGAGCCCGCGGTGTCGGACGCGCTGATGCGATACGTGACGAACGTCGGGGCTGCGGTCGAAGCCCTGAGGCGGCTGCGGTAGTGCTCGCCTACCCCGACGTGGAGCGCTAAGGCCCGCCCGGCCGCACTGCTCGCGGACTAGATCTGCTCGGGCGCGGCGATGCCCAGCGTGCGCAGCGTGTCTGCCAGTGTCACGCGTGTTGCCGCCACGAGCGCGCGGCGGAAGCGGCGCACCTCCGCGTTCTCCTCACGCACGATCGCGGGCGTGTGCTCGTAGAAGTCGCTCAGGGCCGAGGCCAGCCCGAAGGCGTAGCCGCAGAGCGTGGACGGCGCCAGGCCCACGGCGGCCTCGGCGAGGGCGTGGCGGTACCCGTCGATG
>JAFALX010000152.1 GCA_019234035.1 Candidatus Dormiibacterota bacterium
GTAGATGCAGCGCATGAGGTTGATCTCGTAGCGCTCCGCGTAGCGTTCACCCGGCGAGACGGGGTTCTGCGGGTCGTTCTCTGCGGCGAGCACGTAGATGCAGCCCACCGGGCACGCCGCGGCGCACAGCTCGCAGCCGATGCACCGTTCCAGCCCGTTGTCGTAGCGGTGCAGGATGTGGCGGCCGCGATGGCGGGGCGACTCCGCCTTCTGCTCCTCCGGGTACTGCACGGTGATGGGCTTGCTCACCATCTTCTTGATGGTGAACAGCAGTCCTGCGACCAGTTCTTTGATCATGCTCGGAGCGCCACCACGGTTCCGGTGATGAGGATGTTGACCAGGCCCAGCGGCAGCAGCACCTTCCAGCCGAAGCTCATCAGCCGGTCGTAGCGCAGCCGCGGGAACGTCCAGCGCACCCACATCATCACGAAGATCAGGACGGCGACCTTGCCGAGGAACCAGAGGGGCCCCGGGATCCAGTCGAAGGGATGGAACGGGAAGATGGGCAGCCAGCCGCCGAGGAACAGCGTCGTTGCGATCGAGCTGACGACGACCATGTTCACGTACTCACCGAGGAAGTACAGACCGAAGCGCAGGGAGCTGTACTCGGTGTGATAGCCGGCGACGAGCTCGGTCTCGGCCTCGGGCAGGTCGAACGGCGCGCGGTTGGTCTCGGCGAACGCGCCCGTGAAGTACAGCAGAAATGCGAGCGGCTGCAGCACGATGAACCACGCGCCCTGCTGCGCGTGCACGATCTGCTCGAGGTCGAGCGACCCGGCGATGATGACCGCGCCGATGAGCGCGAATGCGACCGCCATCTCGTAGGAGATGAGCTGCGCCGACGCCCGGAGTCCACCGAGCAGCGAGTACTTGCTGTTTGCCGCCCAACCGCCGAGGAAGAGCGCGTAGACGCCGTACGACGACACGCCGAGGATGAACAGCAAGCCCACGTTGGCGTGGCCGACGTCCCAGTGGAACTGGTAGTTGAACCAGTTGTTGATTCCGAGCGGGATGAACGCAAAGCTGAGCAGCGCTGCGCCGGCGGCGAGGCTCGGGCCCACGAGGAACAGCAAGCGGTCGCGGTTCGACGGTGCGGTGTTCTCCTTGAAGAGCATCTTCACCGCGTCCGCGGCCGGTTGCAGCATCCCGTAGGGACCGACGCGGTTGGGGCCGATGCGCAGCTGGATGCGGGCGGAAACCTTGCGTTCTGCGAGAGTGAGATACGCCGCGATGGTGACCAGCCCGAGCACCACCACAACGATCTTGATGAGGAGGACCCACCACTCGTCCCCGCCGATCATGCCGGGCTCCCGGCCGGCCACAGCGCACGGCCGCCGTTGCCCGCGGCCGCATAGGCCGGGACGACCTCGCGCAGGGCGCGGTTCACCGACATCGGGTCGCCGCTCGCCCAATCCGTGGCGCCGAGCTCGGCGGCGAGGGCGGTGAGCACGCGCGTCTCGGTCAGCGTCTGCGTCGCCGGCGGCAGTGCCGGCCGCACGCGCTGCACGCGGCCCTCGAGGTTGGTGACGCTGCCGATCTTCTCGACGATCGTGTGTCCCGGGATCAGCACAGTCGCCGCGGCCGTGAGCTCGCTCGGCTGTGCGCCGATGACGATCACCGACTCCGCCCTGGCGGCGGCGCGCGCCAGGGAGTCCCACGCGTCGTGATATCCGGTGGTGGATCCCAGCAGGACGAGCGCGCGGATCTCACCGCGCTCGGCTGCGGCAAGGATGTCGCGCCCGCTCATACCCGCGGGCTCCGCGCGGTGATAGCCGGCGGTGACGTTGGGGAGCACACCCAGGTCCTTGGCGCCTCTGCCGTTCATCCCCCGCGTCACCGTCATGCGCTTGACGGCACCGCGCCTCGCGAGCGCGGCGGCGACCTTCGCTGCATTCGCGCGGTTGCTCTCGTCCGCGATCACACCGGTGAGTACGGCGCCGCCGTGCTCGCGCGCAACCGCGTCCGCCTCCGCGTCCGCCGCCAGGCGGTGCACGGCGCGCCCGCGCTTGTGCTCGGCCTTGTACAGCCGGAGCGTCAGCACCGGCGCCTCGTGCTCGGGCTCGGTCCCCAGCACGATGACGGTGTCGCAGTCCTCGATCTCGGCAATGCCCAGCTCGTGCTCCTCGGCCGAGAGGCCGGCGAACGGCTCCAGCTGATGGTCGAGGTGTGGGGTGCCGATCACCTTGCGCGCCAGGCGTTCCAGCAGGAACAGCTCCTCATTGGTGCTCTCCGGCGAGCCCAGCACGCCGACCGCCGCGCCGCCGCTCGAGTCGATGACGCTGCGCAACTCCTTCGCTGCAGCGGCAATCGCCTCACCGAGCGGCACCTCGCGCGGCTCACCCTGGCGCGGGCGCAGCGCGGGACGGCGGACGCGCTCGGTGGAGTTGAGGCGCGGGAAGCTGTAGCGGCCGCGATCGCACAGCCAGAGATCGTCGACCTGCGGGTTGTCGCGCGATGCGAACCGCCGCACCTCGAAGTCTCGCGAGTCGATGTTGATGTTGCAGCCGTACGAG
>JAFALX010000220.1 GCA_019234035.1 Candidatus Dormiibacterota bacterium
TGGCGGCCGGATGCGCCGTCATCGCGACGGATGTCGCGGAGGACGGCAAGGCGCTCGGCAGCGCTGGGATTCGCATTCCTCGAGCGCCGCTGGAACCTGCGCTCAGCGAGGCACTCGCGCGCCTGCGAAACGGACCCGAGTTGCGCGCGACACTCGGCCGGCAGGCCCGCGCGCGTGTCGTCGCGTCGTACTCGCTCTCCGCGCGCATCGACAGGCTGCTGGCCATGTATCGCGAGCTGTGCTGCGACGTCAGCGACCCTGAACGCATGCGAGTGGGCCGGCGCACCGACGACGCTGCCGTGGCCCGCACCCCGGCGTGACGACGAACCGCGTGCGCGACTGCACGGTGCGCGGCCCCCAAGGCCCGGCGCTCGCGCTGTATCAATCCAGCGGATACGTCGAAACGCATCGTGCCGAACGCGACGGCATCATGCTGTTTTCCTGGAGAAGCGCCTCCGCTAACGGTCTGTCCGTGGCGCCGGCTCGAACTGCGTGGCATGCTCGACAGGTGGACGTCGTGATTGACCGCGACCTGGACCTCGAGGACCTGTACACCACTCCGGATGACGGGAACCGCTACGAGATCCTCGACGGGGCGATCGTGATGACGCCGCCACCAAACATCGGGCACCAAAGCGTCTCGATGGAGTTGAGCGTGTTGCTGCATCGCGCGATTGAAGGCCTCGGCCTCAAGATCATCCCGGCTCCTGTGGCGTGCGCATCGGTCCGGGTCAGGTGCCCGGACCGGATCTCATCGTTGCTTCGCCCGCAGTGCTCACCGCGAGAGCCGTGGAGGGCCCCCCAATCCTGGTCGTGGAGGTGCTGTCACCGAGCGGCCGGGGACGCGACCTGTTCGAGAAACGTCGCATCTACGCAGACGGTCGAGCGCAGTGGTACTGGATCGTCGATCCAACCGTTCCCAGCCTGACCGTGCTGCGGCTTGCGAACGGGGCGTATGAAGAAGACGCTCGCGTGACGGGCGACGAAGCGTACGAAACCCACAATCCGTTCGCGGTTCGCGTGGTCCCGGCCGAGCTCACGCGCTGACCGCGAACGCTTCGCGCGACGCTACGCGGCGCGGGCCATCGCGTTGTTGCGCGACCGGGTGGCGAGTGCCTCCTGTCCCGCGGCCGTTTGCGCAGCGAGTCCGTGCCACGCATCGAGCGCGGCTGCGACCAGCGCGCGGCCGAACGAGAAGCTGAGCTCCCATGGCATGGGGCCGAGCTTGTTCATCGCGGCGAGGTGTGCTGTGGCAAGCTCATCGCTCTGACCGCCGGACAGGAACGCCACGCCGGGAACAGCGGCCGGCACCGTGCGCTTGAGCACGGTGATGGTTGCCTCGGCCACCTCTTCGACACCTGCCTGGCGTTCGCTGCCGGCGCCGGAGACCACCATGTTGGGCTTGAGCACGATGCCCTCGAGCAGCACGCCGGCCGCATTGAGCGCGGCGAAGAACACGTGGTGCGTCACCTCCGTCACCTCGGCGCAGCGCTCGATGGTGTGGTCGCCGTCCATGAGCACCTCGGGCTCCACGATCGGCACCAGTCCGGCCTCCTGCACCAATGCGGCATATCGCGCCATCGCGTGCGCGTTCGCGTCGAGGGCACGCGTGGTCGGGAGCCCGGGACCGATGTCGATGACCGCGCGCCACTTGGTGAACTGGGCGCCCATGGACGCGTACTCCTTCAACCGGTCGCGGAGGCCGTCCAGGCCCTCGGTCACCGTCTCGCCGGGCGCGTTGGCCAGCGGCTTGGCGCCGGTGTCGACCTTGATGCCCGGCAGGATGCCCGCCTTGGCGACCGCCTCCGGGAAGGGTGTCCCGTCGCTCATGCGGCCGCGGAACACGTCATCGGAGAGGATGACCCCGCTGATCCACTGGGAGAGCCCAGGCGTCGTCAGCAGCATCTCACGGTAGGCCTGACGGTTCTCCTCGGTCTGCTCGATGCCGACCTTGGCCAGGCGCTTGTTCATCGTGGTGATGCTCTCGTCGGCGGCAAGGATCCCGCGGCCGCCACCCACCAGGGTCCGTGCGATCGTTCGCAGCTGTTCAGTCATCGCCTCACACTCCATCCATCAACAGGCTCTGCGGCGTGCATTGTTGCAGGGTCCGGTCGTGGTTCTAGCCCGTGTGAGCGTTCTCAGAGGCCGGCGTGCCGGCGGCCTCTGCGTCCGCCTTGAACAGGCTGCTCTTGCGGATGTCGGCCGCCTCGATCCGCATCAGGTCATCCTTCGTCAGGAAACCCTGTCCGCCTGAGACGAGCCGGCCCGCCTGGCGCAGCCGAGCCCGTTCCAGCGCGTTGCGCACGCTGCGGGCGTTGGCGAACCGCGGCCGGGTCATGCGGATCTCGATGAGCTCGTGGAACGCCTGCTCGGCCTCCGGAGAGAGGTCGTAGCGCTGCTGCTGGAGCATCAACTTCGCAATCGCCATCAGCTCGTCCAGCGTGTAGTCGGGGAAGTCGATGTGGTGCGCGATGCGCGACCCCATGCCCGGGTTCGACTGGAAGAACGTCTCCATCCGGTCCTTGTAGCCCGCGAGCACGACGACGATGTCCTGCCGCTGGTTCTCCATGACCTGGAGCAGGATCTCGATCGACTCCTGGCCGTAGTCGCGCTCGTTCTCCTGGCGGTACAGGTAGTACGCCTCGTCGATGAACAGCACGCCGCCCATCGCCCGCTTGAGCACCTCGCGCGTCTTCGGCGCGGTATGCCCGATGTACTGACCGACCAGGTCGTCGCGCGTCACCGCGACGAGGTGCCCCTTTGCCAGGTAGCCCAGCCGGTGCAGCACGGTCGCCATCCGCAAGGCGACCGTGGTCTTGCCGGTGCCGGGGCTGCCGGTGAAGCTCATGTGCAGTGTGGGCCGCTCCGAGTCGAGCCCGGCGCGGCGCCGCATCATGTCGACGATCAGCAGCGACGCGATCTCACGGATCCGCGTCTTGACCGGCGCCAGGCCGACGAGCTCGGTGTCCAGCTCGTCGAGCACATCGAAGACCCGTGTCTCGCGCACCAGCTCGGCGACGTCGACGCCGCCCGCATCGGTGATCTCAGGGAGCTCGATGTTGCTCATGCCTGGGGGGAGTGGGGTCCCGGCTGACTTCTCGTCAGCCGGGTCCACCGCCGGGGCGCCGGCGCCCGGGGGCGCCGATCGTCCCGGAACCATCTTGAAGGAGTTAGTTCCGTTGTCTTCCATCAGCCACGCGGGTAGCGCTCACCCTCCGGGCGTTCCGTCGCGTAGGGATGCAGCGTGTAGCGGATCGAACGGTCGTGGGATTCCTGACGGTCCAGGCGGAAGCCCGGTTCCTCGGCAGGCCGCTGCACGATGAAGCTGAGGGCCGTCGTCTGCCGGTGCAGGCGCGAGTCGTACGCATTCACGCGCACGTACCGGCCGGGGTACGCCTCGCGGCAGCGATTGACCTCGAGGAGGATCGCCGCCGGGTCCTTCATGTCGAACATCGGCAGCCCCCACATCTCCCACAGGAAGTTGCGTGGGTGCGGGTCGTCGGTGAACTCCACCGAGACGGCCCAGCCGTTGTCGAGCGAGTACTGGATCTGCGCCCGGATCTGATCATCCGTCAGCGGTGGCAGGTAGGAAAAGGTCCCTTGGGTTATGTGCATCGTTCTTGCCTCACCCGACCGGAGTCGCCGACGGCAGCGCGTCGGGTGTGTCGGTCGCCTCGTAGTTGAAGGAGATGTCGCCCCAGACGTCGATCGCGGCGCGGAGCGGCTCGCACCAGCGCGCGGCCTTCTTGAGGATGTCGGCGCCCTCGTGGAGGTAGTCCTTGCCCTCGTTGCGCGCCTGGATCATCAGCTCCATGGCGGTGCGGTTGGCGGTCGCGCCGGCCGCGATGCCCATCGGGTGGCCGATGGTGCCGCCGCCGAACTGCAGGACCACGTCCTCGCCCAGGTAGTGCAGCAGCTCCGGCGCCTGCGCGGCGTGGATGCCGCCCGAGGCCACCGGCATGACGCCGGGCATGGAGCCCCAATCCTGGTCGAAGTAGATGCCCGTGACCGGGTTCTTCTCGACGTAGCTGAGGCGAAGCGTGTCG
>JAFALX010000253.1 GCA_019234035.1 Candidatus Dormiibacterota bacterium
CCGGGCTGCTGGTCGAGCCGCCGGGCGACGGCCTCGGCATGGCGGCCTCCACCCTGGCCGCGTCACCCGAGGTGCGCTCCTCGATGGGTGTCGCCGCCCGTGCCGCCGTCATGCCGCGGTCCTGGGATGCCATCTTCGACGCGCTGATGTCCGACTACGAGCAGCTCGTTCACCGAAACGGCGGCGGCCGTCCCCGCCGCTCATCGGTGCGCCGCAGCAGCGCGCTGCGCACGGCGGCGTTCTTCGATGTCGATCGCACCCTGATCCACGGGTCGTGCCTGCTGGCCCTGGCCGGACCGCTCCGCGAGGCGGGAATCCTCACCCGCCGGCAGATGGTGCGGGCGGCGGTCCGCCAGCTCATGTTCAGCGCGCGCGGCATCTCCGGGGCGCCGCTCAAGCGCGCCGCGCACGCGATCGCGCGTGCGGCGAGCGACCTCGACCCGATGCACGTCCGGGCGGTGGGTCGCAGCGCCATCACGACGCACATCGTGCCGCGCTTCTATGCCGACTCGATCCGCGCGGTCGAGGAGCACCGGCGCAACGGTCACGCCATCTTCCTCGTCTCGTCGGCGCCCGAGGAGATCGTGTGCGAGCTCGCCGGTCATCTGCAGGCCGACGGGTTCGCCGGCACCCGTGTCGAGGTCGTCGACGGCCGCTACACGGGCCGGTTGCTCGAGCTCTGCCGCGGTCCGGCGAAGGCCGAGGCGGTGCGCCGCCTGGCCCGCGACCACCAGATCGACCTCGGCAGCTCGTGGGCGTACGCCGACAGCGGTGACGACCTCGACATGCTGCTGGCGGTCGGCAAGGTGGTGTGTGTCAACCCCGACCGCCGCCTGCAGCGCGAGGCCGTGCGCAACGGATGGCGCGTGCGCCGCTCGGCCACGCCTTCCCGCGGGTCACCCGCGCTCGACGTGGTCTGCACCGGCTGACGCCGGCCCGAGGCGGGGCTCAGCCCGCAACGTCGGGTGGACCGAGCGTCGCGCCCTCGGGACCGAACCTCTCGACGTAGATTGGGTGCAGTGCGCTCCACGCCGCCATGCCGTGGCTCGCGTCCGGAGCACTGTCGAGCTCCGCTTCGAGCGCATCGAGGCAGCAGTGCCATCCGGCCCCGTCGCGCGCGGCCTTGCCACGCTCACTGAGCGTGTCCAGCAGCGTGAGGATGGTGCCGCCGCCCGACGGTTGCAGCTCGATGCGCACGAGGTCCGGTCCCCAGAAGAACTCGAACGCATGCGGTGGATCGAATGCGACCACCGTGCCGTCGAAGGCGGGCGCCTCACCATTGGGGAACTCGAAGCGCAGCTGCGCGCCGGGGCGCCGCTCGCCCTCGACCGTGCACGGAAACCACGCCGCGAGATGCTCGGGCTCGGCGACCGCGCGCCACACGCGTTCCACCGGATGCCGCAGCGTGCGCGTGAAGTTGAGACGCCAGCGCCCGTCCTCGAGGTCGTCGACGCTTCCGTAGGTTTCGGTGCTCATCGCCATCGCCTTCTCCTTGCTCAGCGGTCCTGTTCCTGCTCACTCATCGCTTCGAGGTGGTCGTCGAGACGCGCCAGGCTGTCCCGCCACATCGACCGGTACGGCGCCAGCCACTCGTCGATCTCGCGCAACGCGTCCGCTCGCGTGCGGTACAGGCGCCGCTGCGCGTCCACGCGCACCTCGACGAGCCCGGTGTCGCGAAGCACGCGGAGGTGTTTCGACACCGCCGGCTGGCTGAGGCGCAGCCGCTCAACGAGCTCACCCACGGGACGCTCGTGGTCGCGCAGCGCGTCCAGGATGACCCGGCGATGCGGCTCGGCCAGGACGGGAAAGACCGACGTGGTCGCCGACATGTTCCTAGCATAGCTGACTAGGCATATAACTTGCAAGGCATACGCCGAAGTCGGCGAATCGCGGTGGAAAACAAGAAGCCGGGCCGGCGCACACTGCGCCAGGCCCGGCTTCGGCTAGTCGACCTTAGTTGCCGTTCGGCTGGGGGACGATGCGGATGTACGGCTTCGGCGACTCCCACTCGCCGAAGAGCTCCTTTGCCTGCTCGTTGTTGACCGAGCCGGCGATGATCACGTCGTCGCCCTGCTTCCAGTTGACCGGCGTCGAGACCTTGTGCTTCGCAGTCAGCTGCAGCGAGTCGATGACGCGGAGCACCTCGTCGAAGTTGCGCCCGGTGGTCATCGGGTAGACGAGGATCAGCTTGATCTTCTTGTCGGGGCCGATCACGAACACGTTGCGCACCGTCTGGTTGTCCGCGGGCGTGCGCGTCGACGCGTC
>JAFALX010000313.1 GCA_019234035.1 Candidatus Dormiibacterota bacterium
CAGGATCGGCAGTGTCGCCTGCTGCGCCGCGCTCACGGACTTGCCGTTCGGCGGGCCCGAGCGGCAGTTGATTCCGGGAGGATCGTTGTCTCCGCGGCACACCGCGATGACGAGCTCGGTGCCGCCCTGCAGGTCGAGGCCCTTGCGCAGGTAGATCGCGCGCCCCGCGATGGTCGGGTTCGACGTGAGCGTCGTTCCCAGCGGCTGGTGCACGATCACGTAGCGGTAGAACAGGCTGTAGCCGTCGATGAACAGCGCCGCCAGGACGACGAGCGCGACGAGTGTTGTGCGGAAGGGGGTCAGGCGGAACACGGCGGCGCCAGTCTATCCCGCCGCCGAAGCGGGCCGGCCGCTTTGGACGGACATTTGCAATTGCGGAAACGCGCCCGCGACAATCGCGGAACGCACCCCGGCCATCAGCCGCGACATGTGCGTGAGGTTGTGCACGGTGACGAGGCGGTGGGCCAGGATGTCGCCGGTGCCGAACAGGTGGCGCAGGTAGGCGCGCGAGAAGCTCGCGCACGCCACGCAGTCGCAGCCTGCCTCCAGCGGGCGCAGATCCTCGCGGTAGCCGGCCTTGCGGAGCGAGATCCGCCCCTCATCGGTCACCGCAGTCGCATGCCGCGCCAGCCGTGTGGGCACCACGCAGTCGAAGAGATCGACGCCGGCCGACACCGCCGCGAGGATCTCCGCGTCGGTGCCAAGTCCCATGAAGTAGCGCGGGCGCTCCTCCGGGAACTGCGAGAGCGACGCCTCGAGCATGGCGTGCATGACGTCATGGGGTTCGCCGACGGAGAGGCCGCCGACGGCAAGGCCGTCGAACCCCATCGCGGCGACGGCGCGCGCCGACTCGGTGCGCAACGACGCATCGAACCCGCCCTGCGCGATGCCGAACAGCAGCCGGTCGCCGGCGGGCATCGCGTCGCGGCAGCGCTGTGCCCAGCGGTGGGTGCGCTCGGTGGCGGCGCGCACCAGCTCCTGGCGTGCGCCCCAGGCCACCGGATGATCGAGGCACATCACGATGTCGGCGCCGAGCCGCACCTGGATGTCCATCGCGAGCTCGGGCGTCACCCGCAGACTCGTGCCGTCGAACGGCGAGACGAAGTCCGCGGCCTCGTCGTCGACTCGCGTCACGCGGCCGAGGCTCACCAGCTGGTAGCCGCCGCTGTCGGTGAGTATCGGCCCGTTCCAGCCCATGAACGCGTGCAGGCCGCCGGCGCGCTCGATCAGCTCCACTCCCGGCCGTAGCGCCAGGTGGTACGCGTTGCAGAGGAGCACCTCGGCCCCGGCGGCGCGCACCTCACCGGGAAGCAGCGCACGGATGGCGGCGTGAGTCCCCACCGGCATGAATGCCGGCGTGTGAATCGTCCCGTGCGCGGTGTGCAGCGCGCCGGCGCGCGCAGCACCGCTGCGCTGCACGACCGTGAACGCCGTCACCGGCGGGGCCAGCACAGCATGCAGTCGCCGAACGACAGAAACCGGTAGCCGGATTGCAGCGCGTGCGCGTACGCCTCCCGCCAGGCGTCGCCGATGAACGCGGCGAGCAGGACGAGCAGGGTGGAGCGCGGCTGGTGGAAGTTCGTCACCAGTGCGTCGACGGCGCGAAAGCGGAACCCGGGGCGGATGAACAGGCCGGTGCTTCCGGTGCCGGCGCGAATGCCGTCGTCGCCTGCGCACGATTCGAGCACGCGCACGACGGTGGTGCCGACGGCCACCACCCGGCCACCACGCGCCCGCGTGTGCTCGATGGCAGCGGCGGCGGCCTCGGAGACGTCGTAGTGCTCGCGGTGCATCACGTGGTCGTCGACCGCCTCCCCGCGCATCGGCGCAAAGGTGCCGAGGCCCACATCGAGCCGCACGGTCGTCCAGCCGATGCCGTGCGCGCGGAGCGCAGACAGCACCGCATCGGTGAAATGCAGCCCGGCCGTCGGCGCCGCGGCGGACGACGGATCGCCGGCGGCATAGACGGTCTGGTAGCGCCCGGGGTCACCCTGGACCTCACGGATGTACGGCGGCACCGGTGCGGTCCCGGCCGCCTCGACGGCCCGCTCCACGTCCCCACCGGCGATGCGCAACCGCACCGTCCGCTCCCCCGGATGGGTGCCGGCACCGGCCAGCACCGCGGCGCTCAGCCCACCCTCGAACTGCAACTCGGCCCCGGGAGACGCCCGCCGGCCGGGCCTCGCCAGGCACGTGTAGTCGTCACCGCCGAGATGCTCGAGCAGCAGCAGCTCGACGTTCCGGCCCGCGGCATCGGTTCCGTGCAGCCGCGCGTGGCGCACGCGCGTCTCGTTGGCGACAAGCAGGTCCCCTGAGCGCAGCAGGCCGGGCAGATCGGTGAACCAGTGATCGGTGACGCCGCCGTCAGGGTGCACCTGCAGCAGGCGTGAGGCGTCGCGCTCCGGAAGCGGCGTCTGCGCGATCCGTTCCGGCGACAGTGGGTAATCGAACGATTCGGTCCGCATGCGCGGGGGTCAGCCCTGGAACAGCTCCGCCTGTGCCGACGCGGCGGTCGCCCCCAGCGTCCCCGCCGGCGGCTCCAGCCCGAGGTGGCGGAATGCCGCCGCCGTGGCCACGCGCCCTCGCGGCGTGCGGGCCAGGAGCCCGGCGCGGATGAGGAACGGCTCGACCACGTCCTCGATCGTCTCAGGATCCTCCTGCACGCTGACCGCGATGGTCTGGACGCCGACGGGATGGCCGCGAAGCGTGCCCGTCAGCACCCCGAGCACGCGGCGGTCGAGCTCGTCGAGGCCGAGGCCGTCGACACCGAGGACCTCCAGGGCCGCGGCGGCCACCCCGGCGTCGATGCGTCCGTCGGCCCGCACCTGGGCATAGTCGCGGGCTCGGCGCAGGAGCCGGTTCACGATGCGTGGCGTGCCTCGAGACCGAGAGGCGAGCAGCTCGGCGCCACTCGCGTCCAGCTCGACGCCGAGGAGCCGCGCGGATCGGGCGGCAATCTGGACGAGGTCATCGACCTCGTAGAAGTCGAGGCGGAAGGTGACGCCGAAGCGGTCGCGCAGCGGCCCGCCGAGCGCGCCGGCGCGAGTCGTCGCGCCGATGACGGTGAAGCGCTGCAGCGTCAGGCGGAGCGTCTGGGCGCCCGCACCCTTGCCGGTCACGAAGTCGAAGGCGAGGTCCTCCATCGCCGGGTAGAGGGCCTCCTCCACCGCGTGGTTCAGCCGGTGGACCTCGTCGATGAAGAACACGTCGCGGTCCTGAAGGCTGGTGAGGATCGAGGCCAGCATCCCCTGGTGTTCGAGGGCCGGGCCGCTGGTGAGGCGGGCGGAGACGCCCATCTCGTTGGCGATGATCTGCGCCAGCGTCGTCTTGCCGAGCCCCGGCGGGCCGTACAGCAGGATGTGGTCGACCGGCTCCTGGCGCTGCCGCGCCGCCTCGACGAGGATCCGGACCTGTTCCTCGACCCCGCGCTGGCCCACGAACTCGTCGAGCCGCTGCGGTCGCAGCGCGACGTCGGCCGCGCGTTCCTCGTCTGTCTCCGCCGGGGAGACGGTGCGCTGCTCGTTCATCGCGCTACTGGGGTGGCGTCGAGGCGACGAAGCGCACGAGCGACCAGGGCGGTCACGTCGCGATCCGCGCCCTCGCTCGCCGCCAGCGCGGCGGCCACCGCCTCTCGCGCCTGCGGCTCGCGGAAGCCGAGGCTCATCAGCCCCTGCACCGCCATGTCGCCGGCCGTGCTCGCCGCCGGGGCGACCGGCACACCGATCACGTCCACGCCGTCGAGCTTGCCGCGCAGCTCCAGGATCACTCGCTCGGCGGTCTTGGGGCCGATTCCCGGCACCGTGGCGACCAGCGCCGCGTCGCCGGCGCGGATGGCGCGAACCATCACCGGCAGCTCGGCGCGGCCGAGGATCCCGAGCGCCGCCTTGGGCCCGATGCGCTCGACGCCGATCAGCAGCTTGAACAGCCGCAGCTCGTCGGTCGTCGCGAAGCCGTAGAGGCGGATGGCGTCGTCGCTGACGCTCGTATGGATGTGCAGGGTTGCCTCGTCGCCGAGCCGGCCGTGCAGCGATGCCAGCGTGCGCAGGTGGCAGAACACCTCGTAGCCGGTGCCGCCGCTCGTCTCCAGCACGACGTGATCGGAGGCGATCTCCTCCAACCGGCCGCGAAGAAACGCGATCACCGGCCTGCCGCCTGTACGAGGGCGCTCAGCCGCGCGCGGTGGTGATGGCACACCGCGATGGCGCAGGCATCGGCGACGTCGTCGCGATTGCCCTCGAGTGCGAGCAACGCCCGCGTCATCCGCGTCACCTGCTGCTTGTCCGCGCCGCCGTAGCCGCACACGGCCTGCTTCACCTGCGCCGGCGTGTATTCCGCAACCGGAATACCCGCGCGCGCCACCGCGAAAAGGATGACTCCGCGCGCCTCGGCAACCTGCATGGCGGTGCGCCGGTTCGTCGAGAAAAAGAGCTGTTCCACCGCCGCGGCGTCGGGCGAGCACCCCGCCATGACTGCGCCGAGCATCTCCGACAGCGCAACCAGTCGGGCGCCGATGTCGGTGTTCGCCTCGGTGTCGATGCGACCGGCAGCCAGCAGGCGCAACCGGCCTGCGCTGCCGTCGACCACTGCGTAGCCCGTGCGCCCCAGCCCGGGATCGACCCCCAGCACGCGCATCAGCCGGCCGCCTCAGCGGCCGGTGTCGAACAGCGCGACGGGCTGAAGCCCGGAGCTCTTTCTCTGTCAGGTGACCGCCGCAAGTACTTCGTCCGGTATTTCGACGTTTGCATAGACCTGTTGGACGTCGTCCTGTTCTTCGAGCGCATCGAGCAGACGCAGCACCGACGGCGCCTGCTTGGCGTCGACCTCGATGGTGTTGGTGGGCTCCATGGTGACTTCGGCGCTCTCGATGGTGGCGCCGCTCTCCTCGAGCGTGCGGCGCACGTCCTCGAACAGCGACGGCGCGACCTTCACCTGCACATCGTCACCGTCGACGGAGATGTCGCCATCGTCACCCACGTCGATAATATCGAGCAGCTCCAGCGCCAGCTCCTCGGGATCCTTGCCGTTTGCCGCGAGCCGGATCACGCCCTGCTGGGTGAACATCCAGCCCACGCTGTTGGCCTCGCCCATCGACCCGCCCTGGCGCGTGAACACGTTGCGGATCGCAGCGACCGTGCGGTTGCGGTTGTCGGTGAGGGTGTCGACCATCACCGCGATACCGTGCGGCCCATACCCCTCGTACCGCACCTCCTCGAGCTGCACGCCGTCCTTGCCGCCGGCACCGCGTGCGATCGCTCGGTCGATGTTGTCGGCAGGCATGTTGACCTCGCGCGCCTTCTGGATGGCGAGGCGGAGTCGGAAGTTGCCGGTGGGATCGGGACCACCCTCACGGGCCGCCACCGAAAGCTCACGGCTGACCTTGGTGAAGATCTGGCCACGGCGGGCGTCGACGGCTGCCTTCTTGTGCTTGATCCCCGCCCACTTGCTGTGACCGGACATGGGCCCAGTCTACCCGGCGTGAGGGCGGGGCGAAGCGCCTCCAACGCGAGCTGACCGTAGGCCAAGCTCCGGCAGCCTCAACTCACCCGCGTGGCGCGAACCACGCCACCTCGCCAATCTCCGGAAGACGCCCAAGAGTGCGCCATTCGCGGTCGAGTCGCTCGATAACTGCATCGGTATCAAGTTGCCAAGGCTCAAAATCCTGCGCTCCACGAAGATCTCCGACAAGGACTTCCCTCGCGTCGAGCATCTCCCGAACCAGATCAAGTGTCGCGTCGCGCATCTCCGCCTCACTCGCTCCGGGCGACACGCGCTTGAACCACCAAGGAAACACCCAGAGGCCAACCCAGTCCTGCGCAACGTCGGACGCTATTGCCTCTCGTACCGCGGTCCGCGCCGAATCATCGATCAATAACCGCTTCTCCGAGAGCATCTCCCCCGATTCGGTCGTCACGGCTGCGGGCCTGACGGACCAGAGTTCGGCCTTGGCGGCACATTGACTCCTCCGTTGGTTATCTGGCCGTTGCGGACACGAGCCCAAACGTGAGAACCGTCCGATTGTAACTGGGCATACCAGTCATTTCGCCACTGATCCGTGCCCACCGTGTTGCCAGCGTTCCTCGCGGTGTCGATCAGCAATTGGCGATTCTCCGCAGTGGCATCCGCATGACGTGGCCGTACAGAGTGGTGAACGGAGCCACCGCGCCCCCGGCGCTGTCCGGATGGTTGTCAAACGCCTGGCGCACGTGATTGAGGCCGCCGGACACCCGCGGCTGCTGCGGCGCTTCCCATCATTCTAAAGACAGCGGCGTACATAGCACGAGCGCTTCCGCGTCAGCGACGCGTACACGCAGTGCGCAGATCGACTATGGGATCCGAGTTGAGTTGCATGGCATCTGCGGCGGCAAGGAGCCCACGGCACAGTTCGGGCGGTATCGCTGAAGCGCCCGTAAGGCCCTCCGCGGCAACCTCTACCGCGAGCCCGTACTCGCCCGCACGTATCCACTCTTCGAACCACCGCCAATTCTCGACAGGTACAGCATCCTTCAGCGCCGGGAGCAGCGCGCTGAGGCGTTCGTCGAGTGCCGCGTAGGACTCGGGCTTTGGGCGCTCGCTCATGGATTCCTCGGGATGTTCGTGGGATAAGCGGTGATAATGTCTTTCCCGTCGGTAACGACTAGAATGCGCACGCCATCGCGCTCGCCCACGATGATCGTTCGCCGCCCAGCGCTTGAGATCACGGTCGCATTCGGGTCCCGTCGCGATGTCAGATGCGGCATTCATGATTTTGTCGGACGACCAGTCAGCGGGGAAAGGCGATTTCCCCGGCATCCCCGGCCACAAGTGGCCCCCGCCTTTGGCATCACCGTTCAGGATGTGGTTGGCCCGCTCGGGACTCGCGAGATTAGTCGAATCGGTATCCGTCGTGAGTCCTGCGTCGGAGCCAGGCCGGTCGAGAACCGCGCTGACGCCAGGTACTCGCCCGATCGTGGCGGCGACATCTGTTGAGAATGTCGCAAATGGCCGCGCGAGCCATTCGAGCAACTGGGCGAACGCCGTAAGCACGTGCTGCGTCAGCGCGTCGATCGCTCGGGCGACGCCGAAAACCATCTCGCTCACGATGTCAGCGCCCAGCCGCGACGCTACCCCGCTCAACAGCTCAGCGAGCGCCTTACCCGCCGCGGGTGTCAGCTCCCACGTGACAACCGTGAAGTTCAACTGGGTCTGCACTTCCTGCTCGATGGCCATGATCTTCTGCATGTGCGCTTCCGCTGCTTGACCCCCGAGGTTCGCGAGTTGATGCGCCGCGTTATGGCTCTCGCGTTCGAGGACGTCCAGCCCGTCGCTCAACGGTTGCCAGATGTCCGTTTGAAACGCAGTCGCGCCCGAACCCTCCCACCGACCCTTGATCGTCGCGACGCTGTCATTCAGATGCAAATGCACGGCCGCGACCGAGTCGCCGAACTGCGTCATCGCGATCGATGCCCGCTGGAGATCGCCCGGGTCGACGTCGGGATTCAGGATGTCGTGGATGTCGCCGGGAATGCCACCGAGCACAAAGTTGGCGGCGTCGCCGACGAACGCCATCTCAGCCGCGATACGCGTCGCTGGCATCGGTGGGAACGCGTTCCCACCCCTTCGCAACATCGGTGTCGTTATCGGCGTAGCTGTTGCCGGTATCACAGAGGGTGCGGCCCAGCGCGTCGACCAACTCCTGCACCCGCGTGACGTGGCCGTGCAGAGTGGTGAACGGAGCCACAGCGGCCCCGGCGCTGTCCGGATGGTTGTGAAACGCCTGGCGCACGTGATTGCTCGCCTGTGTCAGCTGCATGAGCGCCTCCTTGAGCGAGCTCGCCGCGCGCGTGAACTCGATGCCAAGGTCCTCGATGTCGTCGTGAAACGAAACCAGGTCTCCCATTCCGAGCGGTAAGTCTATGGGCGCGGTCAAACGGACATACGGACGTCCTGCGGACAAAACGAACCGGGCCGCGACGCCCTGCCACAAGATGCCGACCGCCTTGACGCCGCGGCCCCGCGAGCTATTGTTAAGAAGCAGCTATCAGTTGTACTCAGACGGAGGTAGCTCAGGAAACAATGCGTACCGTCTGGCAATCACTGCGGCACGGCACCGCGGAGGGATCCCGCCCGGCGCGCTGAGAGCGCGGCTGGGCTCGACCGCCCACCGGCACGGGAGGTGCCGGGTTCTCAAGCCCGGGAATTTCCGCCGGGCTGCCGCTTTGACGGCAGAACATCGAGGGCCCGCTTGTTCGGGCCCTTTTCTTTTGCCCACGGCAGCGGCCGTGATACCGCCGGATGTCCTCGCCACGCGAAGCGCAACCGCTCGTCCGCGGCGACGCTGATACCGACCCGCGTCCCCCGGCTCAGCGGAGGCCGGCGCACCGCCGCCATCAGCTCAACTCGAGCAGTTGCGGACGTCACATCGGTGCCGTTGTCCGCGAGCGCGATCCCGAGGCCCTGGCACAGGTTGCCCGGGCCACGGAGCAGCGCCGCCGCCGGACCGATGGCGCCGGCGCGGCCGCGCCGCTGCCGCACCAGCGGCTCGCCTTCGACCACCGACGCCGCGCGCAGCAGCACCGCGCCTCCGGTCCCGTCCGCCTCGGTGACCACGTTCGCGCAGTAGTGGACGCCGTAGGAGAGGTAGACGTACAGGTGGCCGGCCGGCCCGAACATGATCGCGGCGCGGGGCGTCGGCCCTCGGTACGCGTGCGACGCCGGGTCGGCCGTTCCCAGATAGGCCTCAACCTCCACGAGCACGGCGCGCACCTCCGCGTCGGTGGCGGCGTCGACCACCAGCGTGCAGCCCACCAGGTCGCGCGCCACCGCGATCGTCGGCCGCGCGAACCAGGCGCGCTCGAGCGGCACGAGGCCCCCGGCTAGCGCCGCAGCTGCGCCCCCAGGTCGCGCTCCAGCGCCGCGGCGATCCGCTCCTGCACCTGCTGCGCCTCCTCGTTGGTGAGCGTGCGATCGGGTGCGCGGTAGGTGAGCTCGAAGGTCCAGCCCTTGCGCCCCTCCGGCACTCCCTCGCCGCGGTACTCGTCAAAGAGGTCGACCGACTCGAGCAGGGACCCGCCGGCGCGGCGGATGGAATCGAGCGCGCCTCCCGCGGCCTCGCCGGCCGCGACCGTCACCGACAGGTCCTGCGAGACGGCCGGGTAGCGCGGCGGCGAACGGAAGCGGAGCCGCCGCGGCGGGTCCGGGACGATCGTGTCCAGACGCAGCTCCGCCGCGACGACGCGCCCGCGCAGCCCCAGCCGCAGCAGGGTGGCCGGGGCCAGCTCGCCGATGACGCCGACGATGGCGTCGCCCACCTCGAGGTGGCCCGACCGTCCCGCGCGCATCGCCGCGATCTCGCCCGGCGCCGTGTCGAGGCGGTTGCCCGTCGCGTCGTCGACGATCCACGCCAGCAGCGACTGCAGCCTCCGCAGCTGCGCGGCTGCCGCGTCCGGGTCGTCACCGGGCGCATGCGCCACCAGCGTCAGCAGGAGCGGTTCCAGCGGAAGCGGCGGCAGCCCCGCGTCGAGCCCATCCGGCGTCGAGCCGGCAGGTGGCACGCTGCGCTCGCCCTCCCAGAACACGCGCCCGAGCTCGAACAGGCTTGCGCCGCTGACCCCTCGGCTCAGATTGAGGGCCAGGGCCGCGGCGAGTCCGGGCAGCTGGCTGGTGCGCATGACGCGCCAATCGTCGGTCAAGGGGTTGCGGAGTGCGATCGGTGTGCGACGGCCGCCGAGGCCCGGCAGCACGCCCGGCTGGCTCGCGGCCAGGAACGAGAAGGTGATCGCCTCGTCGAAGGCCGCCCCGAGGCACACCTCGCGCACCCGATCCTCGACGGGCGCGAGCGAGGCGGCGCCAGTCGACTCGGTGCGCCGCCCAGGCAGCGTGCTCGGCACGCGCGCGTAGCCGATCATCCGGCCGACCTCCTCGACCACGTCGACGGGGATGGCCACGTCGCGACGGAAGTGCGGCGGCACCACCGTCAGGCGGGCGCCGTCCTGCTCCACCGCGAACCCCAGACGGGCGAGCACGGTGGCGGCGTCGCTGGCATCGATGGCGGTGCCCAGCAGCGCGCTCAGCGACTGCGCCGTCACCTCGATCGACCCCGGCTCCGGCAGCGGCCCCGCCCAGTCGTCGAGGATGCCGCGCAGCACGTGGCCCTTGGCGCCCTGCGCGATCAGGGTCGCCGCCCGCCCCAGCGCTCGAGGCGGCAGTGTGTCGCTCAGCCCCTTCTCGAACAGCGTCGAAGCATCGGTGCGCAGGCCGAGCCGCCGCGACGTCGCGCGAATGGTGACCCCGTCCCAGCTGGCCGCCTCGAGGAGCACCGCCCTGGTGTCGCCGCCCACGGCTGTGTCCGCGCCGCCCATCACGCCGGCAAGGCTCGC